>NZ_CBFHHE010000003.1:0-115781 GCF_965655635.1 Nereida sp. | reverse complement strand
CCGTCCTTCAGGAGTTGTGATCACCTCAATCGCTTCATGGGGCATTGAGTGGCAATCAATCAAAATAGCGCTGCCAAACTGGGCATGGTTGGCACGCATCTCTTTGGCCAACGCCGCGTGATAGGGGCGCCAATATTCATCAACCCTAAGTGCCGCCTCGGCCCGTGTGAGCTTGCCGCGGTAAATTGCCCGGCCGGAGGCCACAACGCGGGGGATCACCCCAAGCCCCGAGGCAATTCGGGGGTTATGCATGATGCGCGGCGCACCTTCGACCACTGCGCAATCCATTTCATCCATGGCGCGGTTCAGATCCACAAAGGCACGGGGCGCGCCGGCGTGCAAAAACACCGCACCCAAATCCGGTGCCTTGGAAAAGAGGCGATCAACGAATGCATCCTCAGATGTCCGAATCGTATGTGCGTCCAAAACGGTCCGCTGCATAAATGCGCGTGAGTAGTCCCGCCCACTGTGAGGGCTGGCGAAGACAACGCTTGTATTTCGGACCTCTGGGAGGTCTAAAAAGTAGACTGCTTTCGGCATTTCGGGCTCCGTTTGAACATAACATAGACTGTTTCACTTTGTTTCCCAAAGCCCCCTTGATCTTTTAGCTGAAGCCTTCTAATCAACCCCTCACCTGACGCGGCGCGACCCGCGTCCTTTTTTTAATTGGGCTGGTCGCAAAGTTAATGGTTCATGGGCGCTTAGCTCAGCGGTAGAGCACTTCGTTGACATCGAAGGGGTCACTGGTTCGATCCCAGTAGTGCCCACCATGATAACCGCTTCTTGGCATTAGCCTTCGAAGCAAACGCAACTTGAATGGCGTGATTTCGCGCCGGAAAAACAGGAGACAGACTTATGAAAGTCAAGAACTCGCTCCGGTCGCTGAAGAACCGTCACCGCGACTGCCGTATCGTTCGCCGCAAAGGCCGCGTTTACGTGATTAACAAAACACAGCCTCGCTTCAAGGCACGTCAGGGTTAAGCCCTCGATAATTGAACATTCAAAAGCCGCTCCGTTAAATTGGGGCGGCTTTTTTATGTCCGACATCGGGCTTAGAAATGGTAGGCAGGCTACCCCGCGAAATTCTGCGTAATAAAGTAGCGACCACAGTTGGGCGACTTACCGTCAAAAGCAAGCAATGCTCCTGTCCGCTTAGATCTTCGCGCAAGGATGTTCTGACGGTGCCCCGATGACGCCATCCACATGTTCACAATATGATTAGCCAAACTTTTGTATGAATGTGCAGGTATTGTCCGCCCCTTGGCTCCAAACCGACACGCACTTAGGTCACGGATCAAGAAAACACCTGCCGTTTCCAACTGATAACGGCGGGTAACGCCAATATTTTCCGATCCGGCACGACTGCCCACGCCAGATGCCTTGAGGCGTTTTTTAAACGTATTCATCGCTGACATACATGATTTGTTATTGAGCTGTTGAGACTTAGCCATCCATTTCAAATGAACCTCAGCCACATCCACCAAACCCCTGGCAAACGTTAACGCTGACAATCCTTTTGAGCACCGCACTTTGTTGACGTAGTGGAGGACCGCACTGTCAAACAACGCACTACCAGGTAATTTTGCGCGCACCGTGGCACTATGCGCGCCGGTCAAAGCAGGCGTACTGCACGCCTGCGCATATCCGGTCAGCGACACCGCGACGCCCAAAAACCAAACTTTTTTGCAAAAAGCATTTCATAACCGATCACCCCACACTCAACCAACACACGTTTGAGCATAAAAATAAACGCTACTTTTGCATAGATTGCCGCCCAATCATGACGATTGAGCGGCATATCAATTAAATTGTGAGCATCTTATTGCGCGGCAACTTGTGGCTCATGCGCGGCCTCAACCCGAACGGCCGAAAACTTGAATTCAGGAATTTTACCATAAGGATCAATTGCCGAGTTGGTCAAAATATTTGCAGCTGCCTCAACATACGCAAACGGCAGGAAGACCATATCAGGGGCCACAGCGCGATCCATGCGCGCCATAATCACAACTGACCCACGCTTGGTGGTCAGGCGGATCAATCCACCGGGTTCCACACCAAGCTTGCGCAACGTGGAAGGGTGCAACGAACAGTTTGCCTCTGGCTCAACCGCGTCCAAAACAGTGGCTCGGCGGGTCATTGATCCTGTGTGCCAATGCTCAAGCTGACGGCCTGTCGTAAGGATCATTGGGTACTCATCATCAGGCGTATCGTCAGGTGCAATAACGCTTGCCGGTGTGAACTTCGCGCGTCCATCTTGGCGAGGGAAACCATCGCCAAACACAATCGGCTGGCCCGGATCCGTGGGCGAAAGCGATGGGTACGTCACAGCGTTTTCACCTTCAAGGCGATCCCATGTGATGTTGCTCAGCGATTTCATGTTCAGCTTCATTTCAGCAAAGACTTCTCTTGGGTGCGTATAGGTCCAGCCAAGCCCAAGGCGTTTCGCCAGCTCAACTTCAATCCACCAATCTTCACGCGCCTCACCGGGCGGCGAAACAGCCGGGCGTCCCATTTGAACTTGGCGGTTGGTGTTTGTGACAGTGCCGGACTTTTCCGCAAATGCAGAAGCCGGCAGAATTACATCAGCGTAGTTTGCTGTCTCAGTGATAAAGATATCCTGCACCACAAGGTGGTCGAGCTTAGCCAGCGCAGCACGTGCATGATCTACATCGGGGTCTGACATGGCGGGGTTTTCACCCAAGATATACATCGCCTTGATATTGTCCGTGTGCACTGCATCCATGATCTCGGTGACAGTAAGGCCTTTTTCATTGCTGAAATCACCAGAACCCCAAACGTCATTAAATGCAGACCGCACACCATCGTCCGTGACGGATTGATAATCCGGCAAGAACATCGGGATCAGACCCGCATCAGATGCACCTTGTACGTTGTTTTGCCCGCGTAGGGGATGCAAGCCCGCGCCAGGGCGACCCACCTGCCCCGTCATCAACGCGAGCGAGATCAAACAGCGCGAATTATCCGTGCCGTGAATGTGCTGGCTAACGCCCATACCCCAGAAAATCATACCCGCCTTGGCACCTGCAAAAGTACGCGCAACGTCGCGCAACACTTCTGGCTCAATACCGCAAATTTCGCTCATCTTTTCAGGCGTGAAATCTTTCAGGTGGGCTTTTTCAGCTTCCCAGTTTTCGGTGTAGGCTTCAATATATTGCTGATCATAAAGCTTTTCTTCGACGATCGCATGCATAATCGCGTTCAGCATCGACACGTCAGCACCGGGTCGAAACTGTAGCATATGGCTGGCGAAACGCTTCAACGCTTGACCGCGCGGATCCATCACAATCAGCTTGCCACCGCGCTTGGTGAATTGTTTGAAATACGTCGCAGCAACCGGATGGTTCTCAATTGGGTTAGCGCCGATGACAATTGCTACATCAGCGTTCTCAATCTCGTTGAAGGTGGCTGTCACGGCCGCTGAGCCAACGTTTTCCATCAGTGCCGCCACAGAGGATGCGTGGCAAAGGCGCGTGCAGTGGTCGACGTTGTTGTGCCCAAACCCTTGGCGGATCATCTTCTGAAACAGATATGCTTCTTCATTAGTGCATTTTGCTGAACCGAAACCCGCAACCTCACGGCCACGGCCCTTCAAGCCGCCTGCGGCAAAATCAAGCGCCTCATCCCATGTTGCTTCGCGGAACACGTCGCTCCAGTTTGCCGGATCAACATTCAGACCTTTAGCAGGCGCATCATCACGACGGATGAGCGGTTTGGTCAGGCGGTGATTGTGGTGAATATAGTCAAAGCCAAACCGCCCTTTCACGCACAAGCGGCCCTCGTTTGCGGGACCATTAATGCCTTCAACGAATTTCACTTTATTATCTTTAATCTTCAGACTGATCTGACAACCAACACCGCAAAACGGGCAAATGCTTTCGACTTCCTTGTCAAAATCGGCGCTATCACCAACTTGCTGCTCATCAACAACAGTCGAGGGCATAAGAGCACCCGTGGGGCAGGCTTGGACGCATTCACCACAAGCCACACAAGTGCTGTCTCCCATTGGGTCAGCCATATCGAACGTTGGGTAGGCGTCATGACCACGTCCGGCCATGCCGATCACATCATTGACCTGAACTTCTCGGCACGCGCGCACGCATAGACCGCATTGGATACAAGCATCAAGGTTAACGGACATCGCAACGTGGCTGTTGTCGAGCAGTGGAATACGATCGGCTTCCAACGTGGGCAGCCGGCTTTCAGCGACACCGTTCAGATCGGCCATATCCCACAGGTGGCTGGATTTATCGTGGGCTGCATCACGCTCGGGTTGGTCCGCCAACAGCATCTCAACCACCATCTTGCGCGCATTTTTGGCACGTGCGGTTTCCGTGTTCACTACCATACCATCGGCGGGCTCTCGAATGCACGAAGCAGCAAGCGTCCGCTCGCCCTCGATCTCGACCATACACGCACGGCAGTTCCCATCGGGGCGGTATCCTGGCGCTGGTTTGTGACACAGGTGCGGAATGACCAGACCACGGCCATTCGCGACCTCCCAGATTGTCATGCCAGCATCGGCCTCAACGGCCTGGCCGTCCAAGGTAAAAGTGATTTTATCAGACATCACGCAAACTTCCTGATTTGAATTTAGCTTAAACTAGGCGATTCAAAATAACCCGCCCACAGCAAGCACGACACGCCACCAACCGTTTGCGCCACGCCGCAAGGCAGGCTACGCACCATAGGAAACAGGAGATGACGATGGGCGAAGTGACAATAACACGCCACGGGCAGGCGAATTCTGGTGCTAAATCAGAGCTGGAATACGACAAACTATCCGAACTGGGACATGTGCAGGCACGTTGGTTGGGTGAGTATTTGCAAGACGCGCAGCCCTACACACACATCATCAGCGGCAGCCTACGTAGGCAACGCGAGACGGCTGAGGGTATTTTGGCGGGACTTGGTGGCCCCGCAATTCCCCACACCACTGACGCGCGCCTGAATGAACTGGATTACTTCGCGCTATCGGACTCGCTTACTGACATGCACGGCGTCCCTTTCCCCGACAGCGCCGAGACGTTTGCAGCACATGTGCCGCAAATCCTTAGCCATTGGGCAGCAGAGGAAACACCCCCGCACGTAGAAAGTTATGCCGGTTTTCGCACCCGTATTTTTGACGCCGTACGGAATGCGTCATTGATCGAAGGGCGGGTTTTACTGGTTAGCTCAACAGGCGTTATCGCGTCACTGACAGCTTTGGCTCTTGGGCTTGAGACAACACAAAAGGCTAAGATGTTTCTAAACGTGGCGCATACGTCGCTGCATGGTTTTGACTACCGCACAATGAATGGCGCGTCTGATCTGCATATGACGCTGTATGGTTCGACGCCGCATCTGGACCGTGCGGACCGCACTGACAAAAAGACAATGGTATAGGCTGGAGTACACGTTATGCATCTTTGGGTACGGGCCGAGAGCCGCAGTTTTGAACGCCGTGTTGGCCTGACACCCGAAGGTGCTAAACGCCTCATTGAAGCGGGCATGTCGGTCACCGTTGAGCAAAGCGATGCACGCGCTATCCAAATAGATGGGTACGCAAAAGTAGGTTGCCAGATTGCAGTAGCCCACAGCTGGCCAGACGCGCCGAAAGACGCAATCATTTTCGGCCTCAAAGAACTGCCCGACGATGGCAGCGCCCTGCCCCATCGTCACATCATGTTTGGACATGCCTACAAAGGCCAGGACGCAGGACCAAAACTGCTTGCGCGTTTTGCCAAAGGTGGCGGCGAGCTTTCGGACTTGGAATATCTGACCGATACCAGCGGACACCGCGTAGCCGCTTTTGGCTATTGGGCAGGATACACAGGTGCCGCGATGGCACTGCTTTGTTGGGCCGCGCAACAACCGGGCGAAATTGCCGGGGCGGTATCTGCTTATGACAGCGCGGCTCATTTACGCGCTGCGCTTGAAGAGCAACTGAGCCAATGTAGCGCCGCGCGCCCTACCGCGCTGATCATTGGGGCGCTTGGCCGTGTCGGTACCGGTGCAGCAGATCTGTGTGAAGCACTGAGTGTAGCGCCAACGAAGTGGGACAAAGACGAGACCGCACATGGCGGCCCGTTCCCCGAAATTCTTACGCACAACCTATTTATGAACTGTATCTTGGCCAGCCCACAAACACCGCTTTTTGTGGGGCCTGACGCCGTGGGCGCAGAGCGGACGCTATCTGTGATCAGTGATATCGCTTGCGATCCAGATAGCCCGTATAACCCGATCCCGATCTATTCAGCCGCAACAAATTGGGACAGTCCCGCCACTCGTATTTCAAACGAACCGGTCCTGGATGTCACTGCGATTGATAACTTGCCATCGATGTTGCCGGCCGAAAGTTCTGAAGACTTTGCAGCACAACTTCTGCCAACGCTGCTTCAGCTAAAGGCTGACACTAACGGCACATGGGGCCGCGCCCGAGACTGTTTTCAAAGTGCCCTACGCGAAAATGCGATAGTATAGCGAGTCGGGCAAAAACTGGCTGGCACGGAACATTAGTGAAAATGCGCGCGGGAAGGACTTTTTGAATGCGGTCGAGTTCATATGCTCCCAGAAATCACGCGCTGCCTCTTCAGGCGTTTGGATGAACGGCATGTTGAAATCATTCTTGTCCGTCAGCCTCGTTTTGATGAAACCGGGGTTAATTAGCTGAACCTCAACACCTGTTTTGCGCAGATCCGCATAAAGGCTTTCACCAAGATACATCACGCCCGCTTTGGACGCCCCATAACCAACCGCGCCTGGCAAACCGCGGAACCCTGAAAGTGAGCCAGTCAGCACGATATGCCCCGCGTCACGTTTCACAAAGTCTGGTAAAATGGCCCCCAACACACGCGCAGCACCCGTAAAGTTGATGTCGACCATTTGCTCTAACTGAGCGGCATCAACGGCATCAGCTTTCATAGGCCAGTACACACCGGCCAAAAACACCACACCATCAATTTCACCGACTTGAGCATATGCTTCTTCTACGCTTTTGAGGCTACTGACGTCGCAGGTGACATAGGATGCTTTTCCGCGAAGGGTGTCCACAACTCGCTTCAAATCGTCTTCGGAACGCGCCGACAGGATCACCTCAACACCTGCGGCGCTCATCATCTGGGCCACCGCCTCACCGAGACCCGCAGATGCGCCAACCAGCCAATACCGTTTACCTGCCCACTGCTTTGTCACGCCAGACTCCTTATAATTTCAAGCAACCCGCTTGCGCACCGCATCAACTTCAATCGGCCGCATCGTAGCGACTAATTCTGCCACCTTGATACCAAACTTGCGAAACTGTGATCGGTTAATGATGGTCCCGTTCTGCATCAAATACATCCAGTCTGTCACATCAAGCGCATGACCACCCGCCTCTGGGGTCAGCTTAATCGTATAATTCAACAGCAGGGCGTTACCGCGCTGCTGGCCACTACCGCGTCCCACCAAATCATCCGCATCCGCGCGTACGACGCCGCCTTCATCAAGCTGCAAGCGCCACTCGCGGTGCTGAACGCTGCCGCTATCGTAGTGAAAGACCTCGCGCATCACGCCGCTGTCGCCCGTCCACTCCGCCTCAAACTCGGCGACAAAACGACTGCTCACACGGCCCAAAGGACCATAAATCACACCCTCGCAGGCAATCTTGCCATTTAGGTGATCTTTGATGTCCATGATCGGACCAAGCCCATCATACTCCGCCGGCTTTTGCGCACGGAAAGTACAGAAACGGACATAGAGCAGCACACAAATCAGTGTGATGACGACACCGATTAGCACAAATAGAAATTCGTTCATTTCGCATCATCCTCCGTCAAATTAGTGCGCCAAAGCAAAAAGATCGCAACCAGCTTCAGCACGCATGGAACGCCCGCATATAAATAACTCAAAACCCAGAGCGCTTGATCAGGCTGAGCTATCTGCCCCGCTACAAATCCGCTCTGCTCTAACAAAGGAAGTAGGGCCACTGCCGCAAAAGCCAGTGTAAATTTAGTAACAAATGACCACACCCCAAAAGCTTGGCCCGCATGTGGTGCAATTTTAGACAAGCGGCGGGCAAAAAGGGCAGGCAATAAAGTCATATCCGCGCCCAAAGCGGCACCGCTGGCAATACAAACAACCGCAAAAAGCGCCACGTCACCAGAGCCAAGTAACAGTGCACCTGCAAAGGTCACAACCGCCAACACCATCCCCGCAAGCAAAGTTGTCTTTGGCGAGACCCGCTGCGCCATAAATCCCCAAAGCGGTGCACTTATTGCGGCAGACAAAAAGAACAGCAACAACAGCGGCCCTTCCCAACCCAACGCATCCAAACGGCTTTCCACGAAGAACAGAAACAATGTTGAGCTTACCGCAACTGGCGTCGCATTGACCAAGGCCACTGTAAGCAGCCGGCGAGCAATTGGATCTTTTAGGACAACCGTAAAACCAATAGGTGTGGCGGCTTCGTTCTCTGTCTTGCCCGCGCTCCATTCATTACGCATCGAACCCCATCCAGCCAGACACAGCACCGCAAACCCGAGTGCAAAGCCAACAAACGGACGGCCCATAAAACCCATCAGAACTGTCGGCGTGATGGCCGCAACACAAACACCCAGCAGCCCGCCTGTTTCACGCCAAGTAGCAAGCCTGACATGCCCCGCGCCCATTGCATCTGCTTTGACAACGCCCTGTGCGTAAAAGCTGATTGTAAGGAAGCTAAACGATGAAAAGAGCCCACCTAGGGTGAGTGCAAACCACCACAATGCAGGGATGGGCGGGACGACTGCAAACAGCCCCCACATCGATAGTCCTAAAATGATAACCGCGACCGATACCATCGCCCCACGCACGCTGCGTGTCTTTTCAGATAGCCAGCCAAGCAGCGGATCTTGGACCACATCAACAAGACGCAAAACAAACAAGACGGATGCAAGAGCAGTCAAGCTAAGCCCGTATTCATCAACATAAAATTTGGGAGCATGTATATAAATTGGCAAACCAGCCGCCGCCAACATGGCTGCAAAAAGCCCATAAGATGGCAACAGCTGTGCGCGGGTCATCGTGATATCTCAGTTTCAGGCGGCTCAGGTTGGGACCGAAACTTCGCGCCCTTAAACCACAGCTTTACCGCTTGCCAGTGGACCAGTGTAAGCACACGCCGCGAACCAAGCGGGCGGCGTACCAGCATCCGCAGCATAGAACCTGTTGTGAGTGGCTGGCGTTTACCGGTCAGGGTTGCAATCAGCCCCCCTCCGCTTGGATCGGCAGTTTCTGTGTAATCAATCCGAATGCTGATCTTTTCATCAGTGATGTCATAATTGAACGCATAGCCACCCTCGAGCGGCTGAAACGGCGACACATGCATCATTTTACTCGCATGAAGCGTATCCTTGGCAGAAATGGCCCGATGATCGTTATGATGACACAAGTATGAATGCCGGTCACCGAACGTATTAGCCACCTCGGCAATCACAACGCGCAGAGCGCTGGTTGCATCATAGCAAAGCCAAAAAGAAACCGCGTTGAACGAATGCCCCAGTACTTTGGGCTGAGCCAAAAGCTCAATCCGTCCGTCGTTTGGCAAACCATGCGTACGCAGCACATCGCGGACCCACGCCGCCCCTGTACCGGCCTTGGGCAGCCCTCCATGATCAAGGTCATGCAACGCAACCATAGCAGGCCGGTTACGTTTGAAAGGCCAAGGCGCGCGGACCTCAGCCTCCGCATCAACAAGTACGTAATCAAGGCTGTAGGAAAACGCATTTTTCACAGCACCTTTACGACCGTGGTAGGTGAGCGCCTCAATGTGGTCGACGGTTTTCATCGGCTTATTCTGCCGCTGCCAACGCCGGAGTCGCACGCATGGCTTCCACTACTTCCACGGCTGATTTTATGCCATCTTCATGAAAACCGTTGGCCAACCACGCACCGCAGAACCACGTTTTGTTCGCACCATTCATCGCTTTGACTGTATCTTGGGCTCCCAAAGCTGCGGCGTCATAAACAGGGTGACGCAATACGACTTCGTCCCAGATCAGGCTTGGGTCAATCTCACGGGTACTGTTGAGCGTCACGAAAAAGTCCTGCTCCGTTTCGAGCGGCTGCAATTTATTCATCCAGTACGTTAGATCAATTTGATCATCTTGCTTGCCTGCTGCCTCGGTGTAATTCCATGACGACCACACCTGTTTCTTTCGTGGCATCACCGAAGCGTCCGAATGCAAAACGACATGGTTAGGCTGGTAGCCAACCGAACCCAATGCAGAAGTTTCAGCCGAATTTGCGTCTGCCAAAAGCCGGAGTGCGTCATCGGAATGAGTTGCGAACACGACCTCATCAAAGACTTCCGCATCTGCGTCCACGGGCGTCACGTGCACGCCAAGATCAGTGCGGTTGACACAATCGATCGGCGCACCAAGGCGAATGTCGACGCCTTTTGTCACCATCGATGCTTCCAGACGTTTCACATATTCAATCGAGCCACCCTGAACAGTGTACCACTGATGTTGACCCGTGGCACTGAGCAGGGCGTGGTTTTCGAAAAACGTCATCATCGCTTTGGCCGGGAAATCCACTATCTTAGCTTTTGGCGTAGACCAAATCGCGCCTGAGAACGGCAACAAATACCGGTCGCGGAACCATTCGCCCGTGCCAAGAGCCTCAAGCAAATCACCTGTGCTCATACCCTCTTTAGCAAGCTTCAGCCCATTAGCGTTGAAATGGAAAATGTCGCGAAGCATTCGCCAATATTTTGGCTTCAGCAAATTACGGCGCTGCGCAAAAAGCGCATCAAGAGACACCAAACCATACTCCAACGCACCACCATCAATGGATGCCCCAAAGCTCATGTTGCTTGGCGCGACAGGCACATCAAGCTCGGCAAAAAGCGCGGTGAGATGCGGGTAGTTGGCATAGTTAAAGACAATGAAGCCCGTATCCACAGCCACATCGCTGTCGCGCCCAGCCATCCGTGTGCGCGCATGTCCGCCGAGCCGCCCCTCTGCCTCATAAAGGGTTACAGCGTGGTCATCTGCCAGCATATGCGCGGCCGCCATGCCAGAAATACCAGCGCCAATTACCGCAACCCGCTTTGGGCCGCGCCCTTTATCCAATGGCATATTGTCGTCCTTATTTGGTTGGTCTTGAGTGCTCTATATACGCCGCGATTGAGAAAGTGGATGACTCATCGTTTATTTCACATACGCAGTGATCCAAATTTAGCGGCCAGCCGTAACAGTGCCATGATAGACGGGATCGCCAGTTTGGAAGAAAGCAGTGCAACCGCGCAGCCGATCAGCTACGCTCGGCCACAGGTTGCACGATTCATCCAGCCCAAAAGGCGGCATTCCCAGATGACGACGACACAAGAGCGCACAGCGTGGGTTGCGGAAATGGACCGCATCAAAACCCTCAGGGATCAGGCAGCTTTCGCTGATCTGTTCGATTACTTTGCGCCAAGGCTGAAGGGGTTTTTAATGCGCGGCGGCACGTCCGAGGCGCTTGCAGAGGAAATTGCACAAGAGGTTATGGCCATCGTTTGGACCAAGGCCGATATGTTTGACGCGTCGCGCGCTAGTGTTTCGACCTGGATTTTTACCATCGCGCGTAACCGCAAAATCGATGTGCTGCGCAAAACGCAGCGCCCTGAGCCTGAAGACTTGTCATGGGGACCCCAGGCAGAGCCAGATCAGGCCGATCAGCTTAGTGCACAACAAGAACAATCACAGCTTAAGACAGCAATGTCTCAGCTTCCGCAGAAACAAAGAGAATTGGTCGAACGCGCATATTTTGGCGATCAATCACACTCACAAATCGCGTCCGAGACGGGGCTGCCGCTTGGAACAATCAAATCACGAATACGCTTGGCGCTGGATCGCTTGCGCCACGCAATGGATGGAAATTAGACCGATGACAAATATCAAACATCACCTCACGGATGACGTGCTGCTGGCATATTGTGCTGGCACACTACCAGAAGCCTTTGGCCTGGTGGTCGCTACGCATATTTCGCTGTGTGAAACCTGTCGTTCTCACATGGACACACTGGATGCGCTTGGCGGCGTTGTTATCGAAGAAACACCAAAAGCAGCGATGTCATCTGGCAGTTTGGAAGCGTGCCTAAAGATGGCGGAGAGTATGCCCAAGGATCCAATCAAAATGGAAGCCGCCGGCAAACCGAAGCGTCAGAAATCAGCTGGCTTGTTTCCTGCGCCTCTGCAAGACTATGTGGGTGGTGATTTGGATGCGGTACGGTGGCGGCCAATTGGACTTGGCGTAAAGCAAGCCATCCTAAAGACCTCAAGCGACGCTTCTGTGCGTTTGCTCTACATCCCAACTGGCGCTGCAATGCCAGATCATACGCACAACGGCACAGAAATGACGCTTGTTTTGCAAGGTGCTTTTCAGGACGAAAGCGACTATTTCGGCGCGGGCGATGTAGAAATTGCTGACGAAGAGATGAACCATACACCAGTTGCAGTTGGGCCTGTTGACTGCATCTGCCTCGCGGCGAGCGATGCGCCACTTAAGTTCAACGGCATCCTGCCCAAAGTACTTCAGCCGTTCTTCCGCATTTAAGGGCCCAAGCTGACCTCAGCAAACGAGCTATCTATCTACAAGCGGGACAGCATCAGGGCCTTCGGGCGTCTCGAGCTCTTCAAAATCGAACGCATCAAGACGCCGTGCACGACGGCCCGCTTTTTCGGCACTAATCCGAATATCGGCCACGTCTTTTGCTGCCTGACCGAAGTGCCGATCAAGGTTTTCAACCCGAGTACCAAGCCGTTCAACATCCTGAAACAGCATCGACAGCTCTTTGCGAATAGCGCCGGCTTGCGCACGCATTCGCGCATCCTTCAAAATAGCGCGCATCGTATTCAGGGTCGCCATGCAGGTCGTTGGTGACACAATCCAAACGCGCGCCGCAAACCCATCACGCACCACCTCGGGAAAGTTTGCGTGCAGCTCTGCATAGACCGCCTCTGACGGCAAAAACATCAACGCACCATCGGCGGTTTCACCCTCAATCAGATACTTTTCAGATATCGCTTTGATGTGGGCGCGCACGCTTTGACGCAGCTGACGCGCTGCGTCCTGTACCTCCCAATCAGTCGCCGCACTGCGTAACTTTTCATAAGCCTCCAGGGGAAACTTTGCGTCCACAACAATGGGACCTGGTGGATTAGGCAGGTGAATAAGGCAATCCGCGCGCTTACCGTTCGAAAGAGTCGCCTGCATCGTGTAGCTGTCGCTCGGCAAAGCTTTGGACACAATATCAGCCAACTGAATTTCGCCGAACGCCCCGCGCGTTTGTTTGTTGCTCAAGATGTCTTGCAGGGAAAGCACATCACCACTCAACTTCGTAATGTTGTCCTGAGCTTTGTCGATCGCCTGCAATCGCTGTTGCAACTCTCCCAAAGACTGAGCGGTGCGCCGTGACGTACCTGACAGGTTTTCATTCATCTGCACAGTAACCGCCTGAAGGCGCTGCTCCATCAATTGAAGCATATTTGCTTGTGCAGCGGCCTGCGCCTCGGACACATGGGTCAGACCTCCTGCAAGCTGCTGTTGTCCATCAGATAGCATTTGAACCCGCTGACCTAGCCCTTGCATCTGCGCCGCAAGAGGACCCGTTGCACGCGCTGACCGTCCCGCTGCGCGGGTTGTCGCGACCAACAACAGAATGATCAGCACCAACGCCGCAATGCCTAAAAGGCCCAACAGATGAAGCGGATCATCAAGCGAAAAGCTATACGCACCAATCTCAATCATGTGCGGCCAAACAACCGCTCAATATCAGTCATCTTCAGCTCCACGTATGTGGGGCGGCCGTGGTTACATTGGCCAGAGTGCGGGGTCGCCTCCATCTCACGCAGCAGCGCATTCATCTCATCCCCATTCAGGCGACGGCCTGTACGAACCGAACCGTGACAAGCAACACGACTCAAAATCGCCTCAATCTTGGCCTGCACCAGATCGCTTGAGCCAAAGTCATGCAACTCATCAAGCACATCACGAATAAGGCCTGACACATTGCACTGTCCCAATAACGCAGGCGTTTCGCGCACAGCGATTGCCCCGGCACCAAAAGGTTCCACCACCACGCCAAACCGCGCCAGCGTATCCGCTTGCCCGATGATCAGTGCCGCGTCTCCTTCAGATAGCTCGACGATGTCCGGGATCAGCAACGCTTGCCGCGCAACACCGTTTTCCGCCATCTGCTTTTTGAGGCGCTCATAAACCAGCCTTTCGTGTGCGGCATGGGCATCGACCAAAACAATCCCATCACAGGTTTGAGCAACGATATAATTCTCATGCAAATGCGCACGCGCAGCCCCCAACGGGTGATCAGGCAATGGCGTATCTGTTGGCGCATTTGCCTCAATACGTGCAGAGGGCGCATCAAAAGGGGTTTGCCCGTCCTCAAACATAGGTGCTTGGGCGGCATAAGACGCAGACAGCCCACCTTGGCTGGGCCGGTCCATTTGATAAATGCGCGGCTCAACCGGTTCCGCACGCATCGCGCCCAAAGTCTCGCCCGCGATGGTGGTTGATGCACGGTGCCCCGCATTGGCCAGCGCATGACGCACAGCACTCACAATCAATCCGCGTGCCACACCGGCTTCGCGAAACCGAACCTCAGATTTGGCCGGATGCACATTTACATCCACCATGGTCGGATCACAGTCCAAAAAGAGACACGCCGCAGGATGGCGATCGCGCGAGAGAAAATCCATGTAAGCGCCGCGCAAAGCACCGACGATGACTTTGTCCCGCACAGGGCGCCCGTTTACAAACAAGAATTGGGCAACCGCAGCACCACGGGAATAAGTGGGAAGTGCCGCGTAACCAGTCAGGTGAAAACCATCGCGCTCCGCATCAACCGGTACTGCGTTATCTGCAAATTCGCGACCAAGAACGTTTGCAAGGCGGCCATGCAATGCGTCGAACATGTCACCAGTCTGCGCATCTGCGCGAAACGTGACCCGACCTTCACCGCCGCCGGACACATCGCGCAGGGTAAAACTAACGAAGGGTTCGGCCATAGCAAGACGCTTTACGACGTCACTAATTGCCTGCACCTCGGCGCGGTCAGACCGCATGAATTTCAATCGTGCTGGCGTGGCATAAAACAAATCCTGCAACGTAACGATGGTACCACGCGTCAGTGCAGCAGGCTTTACACTGCCCATCTCGCCGCCACTGACTTTGATTTCAGCGGCATCAAAACCTTCCGCACGCGAAGTGATCGTCAAACGTCCTACCGCCCCAAGCGACGGAAGCGCTTCGCCGCGAAACCCGAACGTGTGAATGTTTAAAAGGTCGGTGCCATCAATCTTCGACGTAGCGTGTCGTGACAGAGCAAGCCCAAGATCATCCGGCGCAATACCACATCCATCATCAGTAACACGGATTAACGATTTGCCGCCCTGTGCAATTGCAATATCGACACGCCGCGCGCCTGCATCGATCGCGTTTTCTACAAGCTCTTTCACTGCAGAAGCTGGACGCTCAACGACCTCACCAGCCGCAATGCGGTTGATGGCATTTGCATCCAATTGGCGGATGATAGGGCGTATGTTGTTGACGGTATCGGGCATGCCACAATAGCTAGCACGCCACCACAGATTCGACTAGTTGGTGCTTTGCAATCCCATTGGCTGACCGACGACCACAAAATGCAAATCACTTGCGCGCAACAACTCAGCTGCCACACGGTTTACATCCTTAAGTGTCACGGCCTCGACCTTGTCGTTGCGGGTTGGGATATAGTCGATCGGAAGGCCCTGCATTTGCATTCCAACCATGATATTCGCGATTGGCCCATTGCCGTCAAAACGCAACGGATACGCACCAGTCAAATACGTTTGGGCGCGGATCAACTCATCCTCGGATACGCCATTCTTCGCCGTATCAGCCCAGACTTGCTTTGTGACTTCGGCCGCCTCTGCAATCCGGTCATTTGCGCTTGAAACCTGACCCAAATACATCGCGGCATAGTCTTTGGGCACCAAATAGGACCCGATGCCGTAGGTAAGGGCCCGCTCCTCACGCACTTCCTTCATAAGACGGGCTTCAAAACCACTACCGCCCAAAATGGTGTTCAAAATAAACGCCGCGAAAAAGTCAGGATCATCTTGGCTAAGTCCGCTATGTCCAAAAAGCGCAACAGACTGAGGCGTTTCGAATGGTACAACAGTCACACCGCCTTGAAGCGTTTGCGTCACTTGTGCCGGCATCGGCGCGCCGCTTTCGGGCAATCCAACCAACAGGTCATCCAATAGAATCGCCAGCGCTTCCGGCGTGATGTCACCCGATGCACCCACATAAAGACGGTCTAAGGCCATCGTCCTATCTTTTGCTTCAAACAAATCTGCCTGCGTTAACGCAGCAACAGATTGCTGCGTACCGTTGATGTTGGATGCATAGGGATGCTGACCATAGGCAAGGCGGGCAAACGTCTCACTTGCGATTGAATTTGGGTCTTTTTGGTCCGACGCAATGATCGATTGCACCTGTGATTTCACGCGATCGATCGCTGACTGTTCAAACAACGGCTTGAGGATCGCTTGGCGCAGAAGGGCGATGGCCTCGTCTTGTGTGACCGTCAAAAACCGCGCGGAAATCTGTAGGGAGTCGTCACTTACATCGAACGAAAAATCCGCCGCCAGCGCATCACGCGCCTGCGCAAATGCCTGCGCATCCATTTCGCCGCTGCCTTCTTCAAGCAGCGCTGTCATCAGATTGATTGCACCACGCTTGCCCTCTGCATCAAGCGAAGCACCGCCTTTGAAGCGGATTTCCAGCGCCACAAACGGAATTGAATGTTCTTCTACCAACCACGCCTTGATGCCAGACTTGGAGGTTACTTCTTGTATCTCCACGGCGGCAAAAGCTGTGTGGGCCGTCATCAAAAACGCGACGAAGGTGCTGATGAAAGAACGGATCATTGTGACACCTGTGATGCTGCTGCGGGTGAAGTCAGTGAACGAAGATAGCCGGTCACTGCCACTTTACGATCTGAAAATAGCGCACGCGCGGCCTGCAGGATATCATCAGACGTGACAGCGGCCAAAACATCTGGCCACGATTGTATATCAGCGACAGTCAAACCAGACGTTAGTCCCGCGCCATATGTTCGCGCCAAGGATTGAACAGAGTCGCGGCCATAAATCTCAGAGGCGCGCAACTGCGCTTTGATACGGGTCAATTGCTCTTCATCAATTCCCGCCTCAAGAAACTGCGCAATGGCGGCATCAAGTTTGACTTCTGCCTCGCTCAACGAAACCCCGGGCGTGGGCACCATCACAACGCCAAAGGTTGTGTCGTCCAGCGACAACCCTGAATAGAACGCGCCGGTATAAACCGCGTCTTGGCTATCAAATTGCAACCGCTGCCCCAAGAATGATGTCGCGGGAGTACCGCCTAACAATTCTGACAACAGTGTCAACGCCGCTGCTTTTTCTTGCGCACCGCTATCACGCTCGGGCGCCAAATATGTGCGGATCACGTAAGGCTGTGCCACGCGGGGGTCTTCAAATACCAACCTGCGTTCAGCGCGGTGCGGCGGCTCAGTGGGCCGCGTACGCGTGGCAAGGTCTTTGGTAGGCTCAAGTACGCCGTAATAGGTTTCCGCAAGGCGCTTTACCTCATCTGGGTATACATCACCCGCCACAACCAACACGGCATTATTGGGGGCATAAAAGCGCTGATAATATGCAAGCGCATCGTCTAAATCTAACTGCGCAATCTCATGCTTCCAACCGATAACAGGAATGCCGTAAGGATGGTTTTGGTACTGCGCTGCCATGCGCTGTTCGGCAAACAAGGATCCCGGATCGTTTTCTGTGCGCTGGTTACGTTCCTCCAGAACAACGTTCCGCTCAGTCTCGATATCATCTTCCGTCAGGCGCAGATCGCGCACTCGGTCGCTTTCCATCCGCATCATCAACTCAAGACGGTCCGCCGCCACGCGTTGGAAATACGCCGTGTAGTCATAGCTGGTAAACGCATTGTCGCGCCCACCGTTGGCCGCAACGACTTTAGAAAACTCGCCCGCCTCCATGTCATCCGTTGCTTTGAATAACAGGTGCTCAAGAAAATGCGCGGTACCAGATTTGCCAGGGTCTTCATCGGCAGCACCAGCACGGTACCAGACCATGTGCACCACGACAGGTGCACGGTGGTCTTCGATCACAACCACCTCCATGCCGTTATCAAGCGCGAATGTTGTGACGTTATCCGCCGCAGCCGCAGTTGTAGCCGGGATCAGTGGTATCCACAGTAAAGAGGCAAGCATAATAAGGGCTAAGCGCATCGAAAACACTCCGTTGTTACAAACTGTAAGCTACGGTGGCGGACAAATCATTCAAGGCCGATGGCGTACTCGTGATGAGTTATTCGTCAAGCGGCAGCGGCGGTGCAGCGGGGGTACGCACGCCAGCGCTGCGCAGACGTGCAAGCTCGGCATGCTGATCAAGTGCTTGCTGAGCGTAGGCTTTGAAATAAACATTCACATTTGCCGCGCGTTCCAACAACCGCCCACGGTTTGCCGCGCGGAACTCCAGATCACTGGCCGCCAAAGTAGAACGGATGTTGGCGTCAGTCCCGTAACGGCCGGCATGAGCCAGAATAGCATTGTCGCCCGCACGACCATCAGCATTCATGCGTTGCGGGCTACCGCCAAGTGTCGCCACGGCATCGCGGAAAGGCGTGGGGTCTGCCAAATTGGATTGACCCAACGTGGGCGTAGGAAGCTCAGCAAAACTGGCGGGTTCCTGCAGCGGCTTATTTGGCAAAATTGCAAATTCATCAGGGCCAGACTGCGACTTTTTCAAATTCAACAGCCGAGGCTCCCCACGCTCGCAGCCAGCAAGTGCAAGAGTGGTAACAATCATCAAAATCGTGGCTTTAATCAGATAACCCATAATACCCCTACCCAGTCGTTACGTTTTGATAACCTAGATTTTTAGGCGCGTCAGGTGCTTTTCTTATTTTCACCAGACGGCGTTAAAAAGACCAAACCAATCGCGCCCACAAAAATGGCGATGTCGGCCACGTTAAACGCAAAAGGATTCTCAATCCCGCAGCATGACATATTCAAAAAGTCCGCAACAGCGCCATAAACAATCCGGTCAATGATGTTGCCAAGCGCCCCACCAATAAGCAAACCGGCGCTGATCTGCGCCCATTTGCCCATTTGTTCACGTGCGACCCACCACACGACAGCAGCCGTGATCACAAGTGCAACACCAATGAGTATCCAGCGCATATCGAGCCCAGCACCCAAACCGAAGTTAACACCCCGGTTCCATGCCATGCGCAGGTTAAGATAGGGATCAATCACGTTGATCGATCCAAGCGTTTTAAGGTCCATGACCTGAACGACCCAAACCTTAATCGCTTGATCCAAAACGAAGATCAGCGCGGCAACTGTAAGCGCGCGCTTCATTAGTGGCGGAAGTGGCGCACGCCGGTAAACACCATAGCAAGGCCAGCCTCATCAGCTGCAGCAATTACGTCATCGTCACGCATTGAGCCGCCAGGTTGAATAATTGCGGTAGCACCCGCTTCAGCCGCAGTGATCAAACCGTCTGCAAATGGGAAGAACGCATCGGACGCAACCACAGACCCTTGGGTCAAGGGCGCGGTCAAACCAAGCTCTTGTGCCATATCTTCGGCTTTGCGCGCAGCAATGCGTGTGCTGTCAACGCGGCTCATTTGACCTGCGCCCACACCAACAGTAGCGCCATCTTTGACATAGATAATCGCGTTTGATTTGACGTGCTTCGCCACGGTCCAAGCAAACATTAAGTCTTTCATTTCTTGCTCACTTGGCTGCTTTTTCGTCACCACCTTCAGGTCATTCATGCTGACGCGGCCTGTGTCTTTGTCTTGCACAAGATAACCACCTGCTACCTGACGGATCGTCTGACCTGCCGCAGCAGCGTCCGCCAAACCACCAGTGGTCAAAAGGCGCAGATTTTTCTTATTGGCGAAGATTTCCATCGCCTCAGGCGTTGCATCCGGGGCGATGACAACTTCAGTAAAGATGCTGGTGATTTCCTCAGCCGTTGCAGCGTCCAACGTTTGGTTCAACGCGATGATCCCACCAAAGGCGCTTGTCTGGTCGCATTGGAAGGCCCGCGTGTAGGCATCACGGAGTGTCTCACCTGTCGCCACACCACATGGGTTAGCGTGCTTGATGATGGCGCAAGCTGGCGCATCAGCGCCAAATTCACTTACCAATTCAAACGCCGCATCCGTGTCGTTGATGTTGTTATACGACAGTTCTTTGCCTTGGTGTTGTTTGGCCGTAGCGATGCCCGCACGGGTGCTACCATCCGTGTAAAACGCCGCTGACTGATGCGGGTTCTCGCCGTAACGTAGTGTTTGTGCCAAAGTGCCCGAAACTGAAACGCGGCGCGGCGTGCCTTCAACCTGCGCAGCCATCCAAGTGCTGACCGCAGTGTCGTAAGCTGCGGTGCGCGCATAGGCCGTTTGGGCCAGACCTTGACGGAATGCATACTCGGTTTGACCTCCATTTGCATCAAGTTGCGCAATGACAGCCGCGTAGTCTTCAACATCGACAACCACATTCACAAACCCATGGTTTTTTGCAGCAGAGCGGATCATCGCAGGTCCACCAATGTCGATGTTCTCAATCGTGGTGTCGTAGTCGGCGCCCTTGGCTACTGTCTCTTCAAACGGATAAAGGTTCACGACAACCAAATCGATCGGGCCAATACCATGCTCGTCCATTGCGGCGCGGTGTTCTGTGTTGTCGCGCAGAGCAAGAAGGCCACCATGCACAACGGGGTGAAGGGTTTTGACACGCCCATCCATCATTTCCGGAAAACCCGTCACCTCTGACACGTCTTTCACGTCAAGACCCGCATCGCGTAGTGTCTTTGCTGTGCCGCCAGTAGACAGCAATTCGACCCCGTGCCGCGCAAGCGCTTGGCCCAATTCAACAAGTCCGGTTTTGTCAGAAACTGACAGCAAAGCGCGGGTAACAGGGGCAAGATTGGGCATGTGTTTGGTCCTAAGTTTAGTCGTTCCAGTCGCGAGCATCGTCACTGCTGAACAAATCGCGTACCGCCAGCGGCGTGTCTTGCGCTTTGGAGAGTGACCACTTCACTTGGCTGGCGTATGCCACGGCTTTACCCGAAAGGACAATCTGCATTGTCGCACGCGGGGCAATTCGCCCCTTTTCCAGATAAACAGACGGCTCAAGTGACAGTTGCACACCTTCACTTGCGCGAAACACCCAAATTTCACCCGAGCGTAAAACAAGCGATACCGCACGACCAGCCATGTCCAGTGACGCATCCACTTCCGCATGCAGGTGAAACCGAACGCTGTAAGCAATGCCCTGCAAAGAAGTGGCGTCCAAAGCCAAGTCAAAGCGGTTCTTATCCGCATCATTCATCGTTGTAAGCATGTCAGAACCGTTCAAAACGCGCCCATCTGCGGATAGCTCCAACTCGCGCACATGCGTCAGCCCGTGTGAGCCTGCCCAAGCATCATGCGCAGCCCCCAGCTTTTGGTTCTCGGAGGTGCGCTGAATATCCAACTGAACCGTTTGCGGACCACCCACCAGATGCCCTTCATCGTTTAACTGGGCGGAGGACAGCCCCTCAAGATGCAGAACAGAGTGCGACGGCGTCGCCCGTCCCGCCCGCGCCCATCTATCGCCAAAAGATACGCCTGCCCCGCAGTTTACAATCAGTGGCCGCCTACCAGACGTCAGTTCCATCGCCAACGTGCTGGCATGTGCGCGACGCGCGTTCGTGGTTACGGAAGGCGGGCTTGCATCAACAATCAGGCTCGTGCGTCCGCCATTCAACCGCGCGAATCCCATGGCCGTATCACCAGTATGCACCACGCGGCTCGCAGTATCCGCCAGCGCTTGGTCAAGCTTGCCATCCGCACCGCGCCCACCGCTATGAAAGCGTGTAAGCCCACCATCAGCGTGACGCAGCGCCCGCAGAGTTGGGCCTATCCGCTCAACCGCACTACTGATCGCAGCTGCTGGCTCACGCCCAACAGCCGCACACGCTTTTTGCACCCACGTCAAATGGGTCAATACGTCCAGCAGTTCTTCAGGATTGCGGCTTGCAATCGCGCCTTGCGCGTCAATGTGGGCGTCACAATCACTGGCCAATGCTTTCATCGCAGGATCAACATGATGCTGCATCCCCTCAATGGTAAGGCCAGCATAAATGATCCCAACAAGCGCTTCGAAACGGCTTAAACCACTTGGCAAAACACTCCAGCGGCGGGCCAAAAATTCAGTCTGTTTGGCAAGAGATTTATAGTAATCGTCGGAGATATCTGCACCATTACCGCGCAAAATAAACAGCGCGTTGTTTACCCACCGGATCACGCGCCGCCCTGTTACCTCGGGGGACCATGCGGGTAATGAAGGTGCGGGGTACTTTGCGATCCACTCAGACAGCCACTGCCCCGCCAAATCGCGGGCTTTGGCATCACCTGCCGCAGCCAGATCATCAAGCCACAAAAACCCGTGAGCCTCATTACTAAAATCAGCGGACGGCATTTTAATGCCCCAAAGCGATGTATCGGGCGCTTCGATCAATTCTCCCGCAAACATCAGGTTACCCGCCACAATCTGGCGACCCTTGTTGTAACTGCCAATACTGCGGGGCTCAGGCTGGCCTACAAATCCCGTGGCCGCAGCGCATTTGCCAGCACGCCACGCATGAAAGCGATCCGCCATCGTTGGAACTTGCTTTTTGCTCAACTAACTCACCCGACTACGCGACATTTACGCCGCAACACCCTAACACCACATCCTACGATATGGCCGGTTTTGTCACAGGTTAGCCCGTTGCTCGCAAGGTGTCATCAATCGTCTTTGCGCAGGCACACAATATAAAAGCCGTCCATGCCGCCGAGTTCAGCCCAATAATCAGGCCGCAAGCGTAAACCGCCCTCATCGCTGATCCAGTTTGGCTCAACACCCTCAACAGACAGCGCCGCACGATCAACGCTCCACCCGGTTAGATCCGCCTCATCAATATGCACCTCGCCCTCGTCGGGCAGCAGGCTACAGGTGCAGAAAACCAGCCGTCCACCCGGTTTCACAAGGCACTTCGCGTGCGCAAGCATTCGCGCCTGTAAATCGATCAGAGCACCAAAATCACTACCGTCTTTGGCGTGGGGCAAATCCGGATGTCGGCGCATCGTACCAGTTGCCGAGCACGGCGCATCCAGCAACACAGCATCGAAAAGCCCATGCTCATCTGGGCTCACTTCAAAGACATCACTGGTCACCAGCTGCGCCTTCAAATCCACACGCTTGAGGTTTTCCTCAACACGCTTGAGACGGTTGGCATTATCATCAACGGCCACAACATCCGTACCAGCCGCAGATAATTGCATCGTTTTGCCACCCGGTGCTGCACACAGGTCCAAGACACGCTCACCTGCTTTGGGGGCAAGTACTTTGACAGCAAGGGCCGCCGCGGCGTCTTGAACCCACCAAGCACCCTCCTCGAAACCAACAAGCTTTGAGACTTGCCCAAACGCCGCAAGACGGTGCGATCCCGTGGGAAGCGTCACCGCTTCGGGCGTCACATCACCGTCGCGACCACGCAAAGAAATATCGAGCGGAGGCGTTGCGCCTTGGACTTTTTCCATAGCCTCAACACTGCTACGGCCCCACGCCGCCACAAGCGGGCCACGCAGCCAATTGGGCATGCGGGCGGGCGGCAGTTTTGCCCAAGCATCCGGACCCGCTTCGGCCACGCGGCGCAACACAGCATTCACCATACCTTTAAGGCCACCGACCCGCGGCAATTTCGAAGTCAGCGTGACGCCTGCGTTCACCACACCGTGCGCCGCAGCTCCGTCTTCGCAGATCTCCACAACGCCTAATCGCAAAATATTCATCACGATCAGCGGAGGGTTCTTTTTCAAATGCGGCTTCAGAACGCGGTCGCATTTATCAAGGTGACGCAGTGTTTGAACGGCCAGACGATACGCGCGTGCGCGGTCCTCTGCCTTGAGGTGATCGAGAGTATTGCTCACCTCGGCCAGCAAACGCCCTTGGGCCAAAACAGCCTCAAGAAGTTTAAGCGCTGCGCGCCGTGGAGCCAGTCCTTGATCCGCCATGTGGTGATATCCTTGATCAACAATTGCTTGCGGCCTATATCAGGCTCATGACTGACGCAACAAATGACCCGCACCAAAATCTTCCTGAAGCCGCCAAACGCGCGCTGGCCGAAGCCGAAGAGCGCCGCGCCAAAGCAAAAGCCGACGCACTGCCCAAGGAGCTTGGTGGCCGGGATGGCCCCGAACCCGTTCGTTTTGGTGATTGGGAAAAGAAAGGCATCGCGATCGACTTTTGATCGAGATGTAAGGCCGCGCTAGCGCAGTGATAAAACCGCCGAACGCCCTGCACCACGATCTGATGTAAAGCGTAACTTGTGATCGTTCACGCGGACCTCTTGGCAGTTGTAACCAATGTCGCGCGATCCCCACTTGAGATTTCTGCAAAAATAGCCTGATTGCCATGCCCAATCGCCAGTAACAGCACGGCCAAGTGCGCGGCCCATAATCTCGCCCGTTTCTTCCACGCGCAGTTTAATGCCCGGATAGTGAAGAGACTTGCCCTGGATCACATTGCGAAAGCGTTCTTCGTTATCAATTTTCGCAAAACCATCGGCCTGCGCCGCAGAGGCAAGCGCATATGATCCAATCAAAATAGTGGCAAAGACATTTCCCAAGCCCATGGCGCGATCCTCTTTGACATACACTGTTGTTACGCAAGGTACGTCAATTTGGATCAATCGGTGGCCTAAAGGCCCAACACGTCGAACATATCGTATTGCCCAGGTCCGCGCGACTGACCCCAAAGTGCAGCCTTTACGGCACCGCGCGCAAAGATCGCTCTGTCTGTTGCCATGTGGCGCAGCACAATCCGCTCACCTGCTGCGGCAAACATCACGTCATGCTCTCCCACAATATCGCCACCGCGGACCACGGCAAAACCGATGTCGCCGCGTTTGCGCGCGCCCGTCATGCCATCGCGTCCCGCGTCGCGTACATCATTAAGCGCAACACCACGGCCTGCTGCAGCAGCCTCGCCCAACATCAATGCAGTTCCGCTTGGGGCATCCACTTTGTGGTGGTGGTGGGCTTCAATCACTTCGATGTCAAAATCCTCATCCAGCGCTTTGGCGACCATTTGGGTAAGTTTCGTTAGCAAGTTCACGCCCAATGACATGTTTCCCGCGCGCACCTGAACTGAGTGACGGCTGGCCGGCTCAAGACGCTCGATCTGCTCGTCCGTGAAACCAGTCGTGCCGATGACGTGCACCGCACGGGCTTGTGCGGCGATGGCCGCAAACTCAATTGTCGCTTCGGGGGCGGTGAAATCAATAACTGCCTGTGCTTGTGCAAGTGCGGCAAGAGCATCGTCGCTGACGATCACGCCCATTTCAGCACCACCCATCGCAACGCCTATATCACGGCCGATCCAATCGTGACCCGCTCGTTCAATCGCACCAACCAATGTGCAGGCGTTACTCTGGGAAATTGTCTGGCACAGCATCTGCCCCATCCGGCCAGAAGCACCCGTTACCACTATTTTCGGTAAATCAGTCATCATTCTCTCCATATTCCGTACCGTCCTACGACACCTACGCTTGGCAAGGAAGGCCATCCGTCATACATCCCGCGTATGGCAAAGAACAAATTTGATAACTCTGGTGCTCCGTCCCAACGCCAATTGCGCGTGGGCGAGCTTATTCGCCGCACTCTGTCGGAGGTTTTGACCCGTGGAGAAATCCACGATCCAGACCTGAACCGGCTGTATCTATCTATTGGCGAGGTGCGCGTAAGTCCCGATTTGCGGATTGCGACTGTTTACGCGCTGCCATTGGGCGGCGACAAAAAAGAAGAGGCAATCGCCGCACTTAAGCGCAACAAAGGTGAGCTTCGGCATGCCCTTGATAAAAAGCTGACTTTACGCTTTTCGCCAGAGTTGCGGTTTTTGGCCGATGACACCTACGATCAGATTGATGCCACCAAGAAATTGCTGGCCCAAGACGTTGTGCGCCGCGATGCGCAAGCGCCCAGCGACGACGCCGAGGACTAAAGAATGCGGCGTGCGCTTCTGACGTTGGCCTTTTGGGCCGCGAGCACATGCGCGCTTGCAGATGTTCAACCAACGACATGCGGCGTGCAAAGTCATGAGGGCGCTGAATATACCGTTTGTACTGTGAACGACCCGTCTGTGTTGAGACTACATCTTAAGGGTGATGATGGCGAGGTCGTTGGCAGTTTCCGCCGCCTTGAGGCCACCCAAGGCCCCCTGCCTTTTGCGATGAACGCAGGTATGTATCACCCGGATCGATCACCCGTCGGCTACTATGTGGAGGACGGCGTTGAAATCATGCGCGTCATCCCAAACGCAGGCCCCGGCAACTTCGGACTGTTACCAAACGGGATCCTGTGCATCACGCCCAGCGCCGTTCGGGCTATTGAAACCCTCGCTTTTCAGCAATCGCCACAGTCCTGTGCCCACGCCACACAATCTGGTCCGATGTTTGTAATAGACGGCAAATTGCATCCGCGCTTTTTACCGCAAAGTACCTTTACCAACATCCGCAATGGCGTCGGCACAACCGATAATGGCAAGACCGCCTATTTCGTTATGTCGAACGGGGCCGTTACGTTCCACCAGATGGCGCTCTTTTTCAGAGACGCCCTTAAAACACCAAACGCGCTTTACTTTGACGGGCGCATAAGCAAGTTGCACGCCCCATCCCTTGGCCGCTCCGATATTGGTCAACCGATGGGGCCGATCATCTCTGCCTCACACTAACACCGAGTATTTACATGGCACGACGCAAAAATGGCCGCGACATCAGCGGTTGGATCATCATTGATAAACCCGCAGGTCCCACGTCTACGAGTGTGGTGAACAAAGTGCGTTGGGCGTTCAATGCCAAAAAAGCAGGGCACGCAGGCACGCTTGATCCTGATGCGACCGGCGTTCTGGCAGTAGCGTTGGGTGAGGCAACAAAAACAATACCCTACATCACAGACGCGTTGAAGGCATACGAGTTTTCCGTGAAATTTGGTGAGGCAACAAACACTGATGACGCAGAGGGTGAAATCATCGCACGCTCTGACATCCGCCCCGCTGAGGATGACATCAAGGCAAAACTTCAGGCATTTCTGGGCGATATTGAGCAAGTTCCCCCAAAGTTTTCAGCCGTAAAAATAGATGGTGAACGCGCCTATAAACTTGCCCGTGATGGCGAAGACTTCGAAGTCGCCGCGCGTCCACTTTTTGTTGACGAGATTATCCTGAGTGACCGGCCGGATGCGGATCACGCGATTATTGAAATGACCTGCGGCAAAGGCGGATACGTGCGATCAGTCGCGCGTGATTTGGGCGAAGCGTTGGGCTGTTTCGGTCACGTTGCATGGTTACGTCGTGTATGGTCAGGCCCTTTTGATGTGGAAAACGCGATCCGTCTTGAGCGTATTGAAGAGCTTGCGCGCAACGCTGACATTGACGATCTACTTCTTCCGCTTGAGTTGGGCCTGAGCGATCTGCCGCATCTGACATGTGATGCAGCAGCGGCCACGCGATTTCGCAACGGCAACCCTGCCATGGCGATTGGCGCGGCGGAATACGGCGAAGAAGCCTGGGTAAGCCACCAAGGCGTACCTGTTGCTGTTGGTATTTTCAAAGTGGGCAACCTGCATCCTTCACGGGTGTTTAACTTACCTGCCGAATGATCACACGAACACATATCAAAGATGATGCGCCGTCCGTAGCGGTCTATTCCGATTGTGAGCGATACCGCTACTCCCTCACACGAACGTGGGACCAGTCCTTAGAGCATGTCTTGTTCGTGATGCTAAACCCATCCACCGCAACAGAAGTGCAAAACGACCCTACTGTTGAGCGTTGTGAAAGGCGTGCACGGACATTGGGCTTTGGCAGCTTTTGCGTGACCAATATCTTTGCGTGGCGCGACACAGATCCACGTAAAATGCGCACCGCAACAGACCCAATCGGTCCGAATAATGACGCCGCAATCACGCAGGCAGCGGTTGTCGCAGATCAAATTGTATGCGCGTGGGGAACACACGGTGCCTTTATGGAGCGGGGCGCGTTTGTGAAAGGACTACTCGATCAGACGGGCAAACCACTATCCCATTTGGGCTTGTCCAAACAGGGGCATCCAAAACACCCGCTTTATATTGCCTACAGGCAAAAACCTGTACTTTGGACTTAACTACGAACAAATCTCGGCAAAGCCCCAAGTCTTGCCACAGTTCGCGGCGGACGCCTCCATATCCTTGCCACAGATCACCCGTCTTTGGGCGATAGTTTGAGTAGGGGTTAAAATGTTAAAACTAATATCGCCACAGCCATCAATCCGTCCGCCAAGCTTTGCCCAATGGGCATCGCAATATCCGTGCAACATAGCAGAGTTCAGGCCCGACACAGACCAGCTGATTGTGATTATTGATGACGAGCAAACCTATGACCCTAGGGAAGTGCAACTGCGGCCACACTTGAATGGCACGACCGAGGTTTTGTTGGCAGGTCAAGTGATTGGGACAGTCCCGTCTGACGCTATTGAGGATGTCTCCGATTTGGTGGTTATGCGCATGTCGGATTCTTACGGAACGGTGATTGGCCCCGCTGCGGAGTAAGCTAGGCTGCAACACAGTGAGCAGAGCGTAAAGAATCGCTTCCATTTACAGCGATCTGTGCCTATACGCCCTCATCCGCGCTTTGCGTGGATACCTCCATGGGCCCTGCTGAACGACATCTCGGCTTGCGCCATCACTCTAACCTTAAAGGAGACCCCGATGTCGATTACAGCTGAAACAAAAGCACAGATCATGAAAGATTTCGCAATCAAAGAGGGTGACACTGGTTCCCCCGAAGTTCAGATTGCAATCTTGTCGTCGCGCATCGCGACCCTGACTGAGCACTTCAAAACACACAAAAAAGACAACCACGGTCGCCGTGGTCTTTTGAAGATGGTCGCTCTGCGTCGTAAGCTTTTGGACTATGTCCGTGGCAAAGACGAAGCACGTTACCAAGACCTGATTAAGCGTTTGGGCCTGCGCCGCTAAGCGCATTTGAAACCAGCCGAATTCGAAAAGGCCGTTTGTTAAATCAGGCGGCCTTTTTGTTCTATAACCTTACCATCCAGAGGGCCATTTTCGGACGCAATACGCCGGAATATTTGCGGCCTTGCGGTATTGCTTCCCAAACTGCCCTTTCTGTTGTATTGCGCCGCTATCTGAAAGTTGGCGCCCGGATTCCAGCGCCCACCAAATAAGATATCGGGATCAGAGGGAATTCGCCCTCTACGCTAATGGCTCCACGTGGGCCGAACTAGGAAACGTATATGTTTAACGTCACGAAAAAATCTATCCAATGGGGTGAAGAAACCCTCACGCTTGAGACAGGCAAAGTTGCCCGCCAAGCTGATGGTTCTGTTATCGCTACTTACGGTGAAACATCCGTAATGGCGAACGTCACCTTCGCAAAAGCACAAAAGCCGGGCCAAGACTTCTTCCCGCTGACAGTGCACTACAGCGAGAAATACTATGCTGCTGGTAAAGTCCCTGGTGGCTTTTTCAAACGCGAAGCCCGCCCAACAGAAAAAGAAACACTGACATCTCGCCTGATCGACCGTCCGATCCGTCCTTTGTTTGTTCCTGGCTTCAAAAACGAAGTTCTGGTGATCTGTACTGTTCTGTCGCACGACGGCGTGAACGACCCTGACATGGTTGCAATGATCGCGGCATCTGCTGCGCTGACCATTTCTGGTGCTCCATTCATGGGCCCAATCGCTGCGTGCCGCGTCGGTTATGAAGATGGCGATTACATCTTGAACCCAGAAATCGACGATATGCACGATCTGAAGAACAACCCTGATCAACGCCTTGATTTGGTTGTTGCCGGCACAAAAGACGCTGTGATGATGGTTGAATCAGAAGCTTACGAGCTTACTGAAGCCGAGATGCTTGGTGCTGTAAAATTTGCTCACGAGCAAATCCAACCAGCGATCGATCTGATCATTGCTTTGGCTGAAGATTGCGCCAAAGAGCCGTTTGACTTCCAAGCACCTGACTACAGCGATTTGTTCGCAGCAGTTAAAGCCGCTGGCGAAGAGAAAATGCGCGCGGCGTATGCGATCGGTGACAAGCAAGAGCGCACAAACGCTGTTGCCGCCGTCAAAGAAGAAATCAAAGCAAGCCTTTCAGAAGAGCAGCTCGCAGACGAGAACCTTGGCACAGCGCTCAAGAAACTCGAAAGCGGCGTTCTGCGCGGTGATGTTGTGAAAAACGGCAAGCGCATTGATGGTCGTCGTACAGATGAAGTCCGCGACATCGTATGTGAAACTGGCTTCTTGCCACGTACACACGGCTCAGCCCTGTTCACACGCGGCGAGACACAAGGCTTGGTTGTGACCACTTTGGGCACAGGTGACGACGAGCAGATGATCGACAGCCTTCAAGGCATGTATAAGTCGAACTTCCTGCTGCACTATAACTTCCCTCCCTATTCCGTTGGTGAAGTTGGCCGCTTTGGCCCTCCCGGTCGTCGTGAAATCGGTCACGGTAAACTTGCATGGCGTGCCCTTCAGGCTGTTCTGCCAGCTGCCACAGACTTCCCGTACACTGTGCGCGTTGTCTCCGAGATCACTGAATCAAACGGTTCGTCTTCAATGGCGTCAGTTTGTGGTGGCTCTTTGTCCATGATGGACGCTGGTGTGCCGCTCAAATCAGCTGTTGCTGGTGTGGCGATGGGCCTCGTTCTTGAAGATGACGGATCATATGCGATCCTGACCGATATCCTTGGCGACGAAGATCACCTTGGCGATATGGACTTCAAAGTGGCGGGTACCGAAAAAGGTATCACATCACTTCAGATGGACATCAAAGTCGCAGGCATCACACCCGAGATCATGGAAAAAGCACTCGACCAAGCGAAAGATGGTCGTATGCATATTCTTAGCGAGATGAACAAAGCGCTGTCTGGCGCGAGTGAATTCTCTGCTCACGCACCGCGCATTGAAACAATGCAGGTTCCAACGGATAAAATCCGTGAGGTTATCGGTTCTGGTGGTAAAGTGATCCGTGAAATCGTTGAAACGTCCGGCGCTAAAGTCGACATCAACGACGACGGCATCATCAAGATTGCCTCTGCAAATGCAGAAGCCATCCAAAAAGCCTACGACATGATCTATTCTATCGTGGCAGAGCCCGAAGTGAACGCAGTCTACACCGGTACAGTCGTCAAAATCGTCGACTTTGGTGCGTTCGTGAACTTCTTTGGTAAGCGCGATGGCTTGGTACACGTCAGCCAAATCGAAAACCGCCGTTTGAACCACCCATCCGACGTCCTCAAAGAGGGCCAGGAAGTGAAAGTCAAACTGCTGGGCTTTGATGACCGCGGCAAGGTTCGCCTTTCTATGAAAGTTGTGGATCAAGCAACTGGCGAAGAGATCAAAGAAGAGCCGAAAAAGAAAAAAGGCGACGAAGAAGAGTAAATTCTTTCTCACCGCTTAATCATCTCAAAGCCCCGCTAGAAATAGCGGGGCTTTTTGCTATCTAATCGCTGTGTGAGCCAAATTTTGTGATGTGGCGGCTTTCATTTTTGCACCCGCATTTTGCCTTATGTTAACCATAGTACGCGTAAACGGTGTCTTGTTATGATTTCTCGGCGATCTTTTCTTCTTGCATCACCTGCTTTGCTTGCAGCCTCTCCTGCTGCGGCGTTCTTTAGGCGTGCAGCAAAAGACCCGAATGACGCGTACAAACTGGAAGAGCATTTCAAACCCGTGATGGTTAAAGTCCTCGCCTCGTGGCGCGTAGGCAGTATTCGAGTGTTGTCAGACCGGTTTCAGCTTTTACGTATTCGTAAGCGTGGTGTGGCGTAGCGTGTGGGCGTTTCCTTGGGGAAACAAGGCCTTGATTTCAAAGGGCGCGCCACAATTCATCGCAAAGCTGAATGGCCCCGCTGGACTCCGACGCCCCGTATGCTGAGACGACGGCCAGACCTTTATGCCCAATACAAAGGCGGGCTTGATGGCGGCGATCCGCGGAACCCCATGGGCGCGGCAGCACTTTACATGGCCGTGAACGGGCGCCCCACATACTACCGTATTCACGGCACCAACATACCGTGGTCAATAAGGCTGGCCTATGAGACTGGCTGCATCAAACTGCGCAATGATCACATGCAAATGCTTTATCCGCACGTAAAGGTCGGAACCCGCTTGTTAGTGACGTAACTGAGGCTTGAACGAACCCGCCTCCTCGTGACAGTGTGCACAAAATTTAGGCCGTCAGGGAGCGCGAAATGAACACTCAGGAATTCTACATCAACGGTCAATGGGTCGCCCCCAACAGTGCTGCAACGATGGATGTAATCAACCCCTCAACCGAGGAAGTATGCGCCACGATCGCCATCGGCAATCAGGCTGACACAGACGCAGCAGTTGCAGCAGCGAAAGCCGCATTTCCTGGCTGGTCCCAGACAAACAAAGCGGACCGCGTGGCATTGTTGCAAAAGTTCCGCGACATTTACGTGTCCCGCGCCGAAGACATGGCCCAAGCAATCTCAACAGAGATGGGCGCACCGCAGCAACTTGCGCGCGTTCAACAAATTGGCGCCGGCACATGGCACATCGATGGCTTCTTGAAAGCGTTCGACGGGTTTGAATTTGAAAAAATGCACACGCCAACCGAGGCTACACTTCTGGAACCAATTGGCGTTTGTGCTTTGATCACACCTTGGAACTGGCCAATGAACCAGATCATCCTAAAAGTGATCCCCGCCATCGCGACCGGCTGTACAGTTGTGCTGAAACCATCCGAAGTATCCCCGCTGTCGGGTATTTTGTTCGCTGAATTCATGCACGAAGCAGGTTTCCCTGCTGGCGTGTTCAACTTGGTGAACGGGGATGGACTCGGCGTTGGCTCACAGCTTTCATGCCACCCGGATGTGGACATGGTCAGCTTCACAGGCTCATCACGCGCTGGTATCGCAATTTCAAAAGTGGCTGCTGACACTCTGAAGCGCGTCAGCCTTGAATTGGGCGGCAAAGGTGCAAACATCATTTTCGCTGATGCAGACGAAGACGCTGTAAACCGCGGAGCCGCCCGCTGTTTCCGCAACTCCGGCCAATCATGTAACGCCCCCACACGTATGCTTGTCGAACGCAGCCGCTATGATGAAGCAGTCATCCAAGCCGCAGCAACAGCAGAAGCAACACGCGTAGGTCCTGCATCTGAAGAAGGCGAGCACATCGGCCCCGTCGTGTCAGAAGCACAGTTCACCAAAATCCAAGATCTGATCGAGATTGGCAAGAAAGAAGCGCGCCTCGTCGCTGGTGGTACAGGCCGCCCAGACGGCTTGAACCGCGGCTATTTTGTTCGCCCGACAGTATTTGCTGATGTGAACAACGACATGGAAATTGCGCGGACCGAAATTTTTGGCCCAGTGCTGTCCATCATCCCGTTTGACGCAGAAGAAGAAGCTGTCGCACTGGCAAATGACACTGTCTACGGTCTTACCAACTATGTGCAAAGTTCAGACGATGCCAAGCGTATGCGCGTAGGTCGTCAACTGCGCTCAGGCATGGTTGAAACCAACGGCAAAGGCTTCGCCCAAGGTTCACCATTTGGTGGCTATAAGCAGTCAGGCAATGGCCGCGAAGGTGGTGCATTCGGTCTTCATGAATTCCTTGAAGTCAAAGCACTGTCCGGATTTGTAGCCGACTAAGCACTGCGCTCAAAATAACAAAAAGAGGGCCTCGCACCATGCGGGGCTTTTTTCGTTTCGCCTACTGCAGCTGCCTAAAATGGGACCTTGGCGCGGAAACGGTGACGCTGCCCACCGTCGGGATGGTGCAATTCCAACACCTCTGAATGCAGCATCATACGTGGATATTCTGCCGCTGTTTCAGGGGCATAAAACAGGTCCCCAATGATCGGGTTCCCCATGCTAAGGCAGTGAACGCGCAACTGGTGGGACCGACCCGTTTGCGGGAACATGCGCAGCCGCGTCTCGCCGTCCAAGCGTTTGATCACTTTCCAATTCGTGACCGCAGGCTTACCCATTTCATGACAAACCTTCTGTAATGGACGGTTGGGCCAATCGACGATCATCGGCAAATCTACGGTGCCCTCATCCCCCTCAACACTGCCATGCACCCGCGCAACATACGTCTTTTTAGGGCGACGTTTTTCAAACTGTAGGTTGATATGGCGTTGGGCATACGGGGTCAGCGCCCACACCATGACGCCACTCGTGTCGCGATCAAGCCGATGGACGGTCAACGCAGTCGGAAAAACCGCACGGACCCGTGCCTCAAGGCAATCAGCCAGATGTTCACCCTTGCCGGGAACGCTCAACAAACCCTCAGGTTTGTTCACCACGACAATCTCATGATCGTCGTGTAAAATCTCTAGCGGAATATCGGGCGGGGCATAGGTATCACTCATGCCCCGCCTTTACACTGAATTATCTCAGACCTTAACCCGTTCTGACTTCGGATCGTAGAAAGGTTTCATCTGTGCTGTCGCCTCAACGCGCACACCGGCCACATCGATCTCAAATTTTGCACCTAGCATTTCAGCTGCGGTCTCACCTTTGCACGGCACGTAACCCATGCCCATCGCGGCACCTTCATTGTGACCGTAGGCGCCAGAGGAAAGATACCCGACCACCTCACCGTCACGCAAAATAGGCTCGTTGTGATACAACAGCGGTTCTGGGTCGTTCAGTTTGAATTGCACCAAACGGTTCTCAAGGCCCGTATCCTGTTTGCGCAAAATCGCGTCGCGGCCAATGAAATTTTCTTTGTCCTTTTTGACTGCAAAGCCAAGACCCGCCTCAAGGATATGATCCTCGGCAGTAATGTCATGGCCAAAGTGCCGGAAGCCTTTTTCAATCCGGCAGGTATCCATCATGTGCATCCCGCATAGGCGCACGCCAAGGTCAAATCCGGCTTCAGCGACCGTCTCAAAAACATGACCGCATTGATCCGCAGAGACATAGACTTCCCACCCAAGCTCACCGACATATGTGACGCGGTGAACGCGGGCTAGGCCCATGCCAATCTCAATTTCTTGGGCTGTACCAAAGGGGTTCACTTCGTTGCTGAAGTCATTAGGCGATACAGCCTGCAACAACTCACGAGAGCGCGGCCCCATAATTGCCAGCACACCTTCACCGGCAGTAACATCCATGATCGCAACGTTGAAATCACCACGGTGGCGCATCAGCCAGACCTGATCCGCCTGACGTGTCGCAGCAGGCGTCACGACCAAATAGGATGTCTCGCCAAGGCGCGTCACAGTCACGTCCGCCTCAATGCCAGCGCGGTTATTCAAAAACTGCGTGTAGACAATTTTGCCAACGGGTACTGAGTAATTGCCACCAGCGACATAGTTCAGGAACGCCTCAGCATCTGGACCCTCAACGCGGATTTTGCCAAATGATGACATGTCGTACATGCCAACGTTTTGACGTACAGCCATGTGCTCTTTTCGGACGTTGTCAAAGAAGTTTTGACGCGACCAGCTGTATTCATACGCAGGCTCCTGCGCCTCGCGAGCGAACCAGTTGGGGCGTTCCCAACCAGCGAACTCACCCATCACAGCACCACGTTCTGTCATATGATTATGGAACGGTGAGCGCCGCACCCCGCGTGCTGTTTCTTTTTGTTTGAACGGAAAGTGATCCTTATAAAGCAATCCCAATGTTTCTTTGGAACGCTCATACAAATACTTCGCATTCGACTGAAACGGCTGCATCCGTGCAATGTCCACATCGCCCAGATCAAACGGTTTTTCACCACTATGCATCCACTCGGCCAGCGCGTGCCCCGCCCCACCAGCAGACTGAATACCGATCGAGTTGAAACCACATGCCACCCAGAAATTATCCAACTCGGGCGCAAGACCAAGGTGATACGCATCATCAGGCGTGAAGCTTTCGGGACCATTGAAGAATGTATGAATACCCGCCTCAGCAAGCAGCGGCACGCGGTCCACAGCTTTTTCCAGAATTGGCTCAAAATGATCAAAATCCTCGGGTAGTTGATCAAATTCGAAATTCTCAGGAATGCCATCCATCGCCCAAGGTTTGGCTTCAGGCTCGAAAGCGCCAAGCAAAATCTTACCGGCATCTTCTTTGTAGTACGCATATTCGTCAGGCACGCGCAGAACGGGCAGCTGCGTCATGTCGGGAATGTTTTCAGTGACAATATAGAAGTGCTCGCAAGCATGAAGCGGCACGGAAACGCCCGCCATTTTGCCAATCTCACGACCCCACATGCCACCGCAGTTCACGACCATGTCTGCTTCGATATGACCCGTATTTCCGTCCTCAGTTTGCCAATCGACACCGGTGACACGTTGTCTTTCTTTCGCGATGCCAGTCACTTTAACGCGCTCTTTAATTAGCGCACCGTTCTGACGCGCGCCCTTAGCTAGCGCGAGTGCGATGTTGGCAGGATCGCCCTGCCCGTCCTTGGGCAAATAAACTGCACCCACAACTCCATCGAGGTTGATATGCGGGTAAAGCTCTTGGACACGCTCGTTAGAGATTTCCTCAACCTCAACGCCGAAAGCGCGCGCCATGGCAGCTTGGCGGTAGATCTCTTCACGCCGCTCTTCTGTCAGCGCAACCGTGATCGAACCACAGCGTTTGAAGCCCGTAGCAACACCGGTTTCTGCTTCAAGCTCGCCGTAAAGTTCTTGGGAATATTTGGCCAATTTCGTCATGTTAGCCGTTGCACGGAGCTGCGCAATCAGGCCCGCTGCGTGCCACGTTGTGCCGGACGTCAGCTGCTTGCGCTCCAGCAGAACAATGTCTTTCCACCCTTTTTTCGCAAGGTGATAGGCGACAGAACAACCAATTACGCCACCGCCAATGATGACAACGCGGGCTTTTTCAGGAAGGCTCATCAGGAGGGTCCTTAAAGATAATGAAAATGAAAGGCGCAGTCCCAATGGGCCGCGCCAAAGCCAAGTGAATTACGCACGGATGCGAGCATTCTCAGGGTCCCAAAGGGGCTGATCTTCTTGCACCACTGCCGCCATACGCTTGCCGAAGACATCAATCTCAAGCTGAGTACCAGCAACCGCCGCATCAATGCGAACCATGCCCAGCGCAATGGCCCGATCACACCGATAACCATAAGCGGCAGATGTAACTTCGCCGACCACTTCACCATTTGCATAGACCGGCGCCATATAGGGTGCGTCTTGCTCGCCCGCCTCGACAGTCATGGTGACGAAAGCTTTCTTACGCCCCTGCTGGTGCTCTGCTGCGATAGCCGCTTTGCCCACGAAGTCCTGCGATTTATCGAAGCGCACAAAACGCCCCATGCCGCTTTCAAGCACTGTATAGTCTGACGACAGATCACCTTTCCACGCACGGTAACCTTTTTCGATCCGCATGCTATTCAGCGCGTACATCCCGAACGGCGTTGCACCAGCGGCAAGCACAGCATCATAGATCGCCTTGATGCTTCCCATAGGCGCATGAATTTCCCAGCCCAACTCACCGGCAAAGCTGACACGGATCAAGCGCGCCTGTTCACCAGCCACAGTTGCATCTTGGATCGTTAGCCAACCCAACGACAGATCACCGTCAGTCAGACCGGCCAACAATTCGCGCGACTTCGGGCCCGTTAGAATGAGGGTCGAATATTCATCTGTGACATCAGCCAACTCAAGACCATCAGGCAACCGGTCACGCAGGACTTCAAAATCATGCCACTGCGCAGGTGCTGCGGTGATGAGCTGGAACTCGTCTTCGCCTAAACGACCAACAGACATCTCAGTAAGAAGGCGGCCTTTGGTGTCTGCGAAATACGCAAGGTTCATCCGGCCAGTCTTTGGCAACGCACCCGTGATTGTGGAGCGAAGCGCCTCAGCAGCACCTTCCCCCTTAAGGATGAACCGCGAGAACCCAGGCAAATCCAGAACACCGACCCCGTCACGCACCGCTTCTACTTCGGCTTTAATGCGAGGTTCCCATGGACCTGCGCGGTCCCATGTTTCAGTGCTCTCGATTGAGGTATCATCGCCTTCTTTAGCAAACCAGTTCGCACGTTCCCAACCGTTATAGGCCCCCATCACACCGCCGTTTGCGCGAACAGCCGCATCATTCCGTGACAGCTTTTTGTCACGCCCTGCAGGCCATTCTTTGTGCGGGAAGTGCATTCCGTATTCATGGCCATAAGTCTCGAGCGACTTTTGCAAGTTATAATCGAAATCAGCGTGCGCGGTGTAGCGGCGCGGATCAACGGCCCACATATCGTTTGAGGTTTCTCCGTGGATCAGCCATTCGGCCATTACCTTGCCTGCTCCACCGCCTTGTACGATACCAAACGTAAAGCTGTGGGCCTCAAATGCGTTTTTCACACCAGGCATCGGACCTATCATCGGCAGACCATCAGGCGCATATGGAATTGGGCCGTTAATGTTGCGGCCAACGCCACCGGTCCCAAGCAAAGGCACGCGCTCCATCGCGTCTTCAATGTACCACTCCAGACGGTCCAGATCGTCAGGATACAGCTGGAAGCTGAAATCGTGCGGCATCGCATCTTCTTTGGTAGTCCAATGCGCCTTGCAGTTGAATTCATATGGCCCAAGGTTCAAACCGTTTTTGTCTTGGCGTAGATAATAGCTGCTATCTACGTCACGGATCATCGGTGTCTTGCGCCCGTTTTCTTGGGTCCACTGTTTGATCTCGTCAATCTCTTCGGTCAGAAAATATTGGTGGGACATCACCGTCAACGGCACGTCACGGCCACCGAAAGGCTTGAACCACTCACCCACACGCGCTGCGTAATACCCCGCCGCGTTCACAACTTTCTCGCAGCGGATATCGCCTTTTTCCGTGTGAACGATCCACTCATCCCCATCACGCGATACACCCGTCGCTGGACAAAAGCGCTGGATGTTGGCCCCCAAATCGCGTGCACCTTTGGCGAGCGCTTGGGTCAATTGTGCGGGGTCAATGTCACCGTCAAGCGGGTCCCAAAGGATACCTTCAAGATCATGCGTCTCAACGAATGGGTTATAATCCTTCATCTCCTCGCGAGTGATCATATCCATCTGCAAGCCCATCGCGCGGGCTTGGCCAGCAACTTTTTCAAACTCCATGGCACGTTCTTTGGTGTGACCCAAACGCAGCGCACCCGTGACATGATAATTCATCGGGTAGTCGACCTCGTCCGCGAGGCCACGGTACATCTCAAGCGAATAACGCTGCATGTTCATCACGGCCCAATTGGGCGCAAAGTTGGGGCAGTTGCCCGCCGCATGCCATGTCGAGCCCGCTGTCAGCTCGTTCTTTTCAAGAAGCACACAGTCCGTCCAACCTTCTTTGGCAAGATGGTAAAGCGTGGAAACGCCCACAACACCGCCCCCAATAATAACAACCCGAGCTGTCGTTGGAAAATCCGCCATGTCTAGTTCTCCCTTTGCGGTAAATCATCCGCGATTGTGTAATAGTCGCCCTTGGCGCCTACGTGTATGTGTTCATCAAGCTGGCCTTGGGTTGGCCCATCAATGGCCCCAAGCGAAAAACTAACGCTTGGCTCACCAGCTAGTTTCCAAAATAAAACGCTGCCGCAGGTCGGGCAGAAGCCACGTTGTGCTGTCTGAGAAGACGCAAACCACGACACCGCACCAGTGATTGAAATACCTGTGTCGCTTACTTGGCCTGCTGCCCAATAGTGGCCCGATTGCTTACGGCACTGAGTGCAGTGACATGCCGCCATTCGCGTGACGGGTTCCGTCACTTCAAAACTGCAGCCCCCGCACAGGCATGACCCGCGCATCAATAAACCGGTGGCGCGATAACCCAGACCGCCTCACATGTTTCACCGTAAGGGTTCGCCCACCGGAAAGGTTGACCCTTCACACGGAAGCTATCCCCTTTTGAGAGGGTGAATGTCTTGTCCGCGATGGTTACGTCAAGTTTGCCGCGCACAATATACCCAACCTCTTGCGTGGGACGCTCGACAAACTGCTCAAGAATGGCGCCCACTGCAAAGCTTGAATGAACCATTTCGAAGTCATCGCTAAGATCGGGCGACAAAAGCTCCTCAACCAGACCGGCGGCGCGTGATCCGATTGGGCGGCGCGCGCCCGCACGAACGATTAGCCCTTCCTCGTCAGGGGCTGCATTTACGCGAAACAAAGACGACACAGACACATCAAGTGCACGTGCCATGTCACGCAAATCATTGATTGAAGGCTCAGACATATCGCGCTCAACCTGCGATACCCAGCCGACAGAGCGACCAAGCATATCCGCAAGATCTTGCAGCTTCATACCACGCGCTTTGCGCAGGGCCCTTAAGTCAGCGCCGAGCGTTTTAACTGGCTGTTCATGTCGCACGACTCAAACCTCTTCGTGAAAAAATACTGCGTTATTTCACGTAGCCGCAAAATTCTGACTTTGCCAAGATAAAAATTTCAGGTGGCTAAAGAACTTTTTGAAAAACGCGGTGCAACAAAGATGTCATTTGCTGCACGTCTTCATTTGTAAAGGCAGCAGGCTCATCACTGTCCAAATCAAACACCGCCAAAAGCGCACCATGCCCATCAAATACGGGCAAAACCAACTCAGACTGTGTAGACGACGCACATGCAATATGTCCCTCAAACGCATGAACATCCGCAACCAACTGTGGAGATTGAAGGCGCGCTGCAGCGCCACAAACACCCCGAGAGAAAGGAATTTTTAGGCACCCATGCCCACCTTGATAGGGACCGATTTTCAAAACTTCGGGTTCTGTCACGCGGTAAAACCCGGTCCAATCAAACCGATCATCCGCGTGATGCACCTCACACACGACCGTCGCCATCAGAGCAATCTCATCTGTTTCACCTTGTGTCAGCGCATCAATGGTTTTGTGCAAAGCAGGATAATCAATCATGACGGGCGGCTCCGGTTTGGTGATCATTTTAGATAAATGCGCTGCGGATCACGCAGGCACAAGAAAGGAATTGGTAACGGTTGGGCCTTTACACCCTTCTGCAGGGAGAACCGGAGGGTAAAAGGTGAGACTAACACAAACAACGACGTTAGCAGGGCTGATCTTGCACGTCGAAGAGACAAGGATTGACGCAATGGCGGCGATTGCATTCAAAGACGCGATGAGAGCCGCCACACAAGACGAAACAGGCCGCGCAATACTGGATCTTAGCGAAGTAACATTCATTGATTCCAGCGGGCTTCGTGCGATCGTCGCGGCACTTAAACAAATGCCAAACGGCGCAGCGCTCGAGCTTGCCTGCTTGTCCTCAGCTGTCGAAAAGGTTTTCACACTGACCCACATGGACACTGTTTTCAAAATTCACAAACAACTGCCAGTCACGTATCGCGCAGATGTGTGAAAAAGCTTTGAGCCAACCACGCCCCGTTGAGGCGTCCAACATGCTTTTTGAAGTGCAGTGCGACGCCACTCCGGCAGGCATTCGGCGCGTGCTGCATAGCATTCGTATGCAACTGTCCGAACGCACATTGGGTGGCGCCGAAACAATTACTATTGCCGAATTGGTACTGGCAGAAGTCCTTAGCAACATCAGCGAGCAGGCTTATCGCAACACGGATTGCGGTACGATCAATATTATGGCCGACGATCTGGTTTGGGCGTGGCAGTTTCACGTCTTTGAAAAAGGCGGCCATTCCCGAGGCTGTGCAGCTTCCAACTGAAGCAGCTACACCTGAGACAAGTCGCCTGCCTGAAAGTGGTTTCGGCCTGATCATCATCAATACCTTGGCAGACAATCTTGAGTACAAACGCAGCAACAGCACAAACCACCTAAGCTTTATCATCACCAAAGTGCCAGCGCCCACACCACATTAATTCGAAAGCCCCATAGACGAGCCAAAGATTTAGCCTAATGTCTGGCCAACCAGATCATAAGCAAGGCACGTCATGCGCGATTTCCACAAACCACACCGTTCTTCCGTTTTCGCGCAAGATGCTATGGTCGCCACATCCCACCCAATCGGAAGCAAAACCGCGCTTGATATCATTGCAAAGGGCGGCAACGCGATGGATGGGGCTATCTCTGCAGCAATTGTACTGGGACTGTGTGAGCCACAAATGACTGGGCTAGGCGGCGATTGCTTTGTGCTTTTCACGCCGCCAAACAGTAACGAAATTAAGGCGATGAACGGATCAGGCCGCGCGCCTGCTGGCCTTTCCGCCGCTAAATTACGCGCGGACGGTCATGACACTATTCCACTCCGCGATGCTTCTGCTGTCACAATTCCCGGCGCTGTTGATGCCTTTGCACGGCTCTCCAAAGACTGGGGGCAGCTACCATGGGATCATCTGCTGCAGCCGTCTATGCACTACGCAGAGCACGGGATACCCGTTGCGCCACGTGTTGCCTTTGACTGGGCGGAGGGGCTTGAAGCACTTCAGGGAAGCGCGCGCGATCAATTCCTCAACGGCGGCGAAGTCTACAAAACCGGTGAAGTATTCCGCGACCCACGACAGCTGAAATTGTTGCGCCACTTGGCCGAACACGGCCGCGATGGTTTCTACACGGGCGCAGTCGCTGAAGAAATGGTAGCTACGTTAAATGCGGCTGGTGGCACGCACACCATGGACGACCTTGCCAGGACCCAGTCCGATTACACACAGCCCATTTCCGGCACCTACGGTGATTTAGAAGTGGTCGAGCACCCACCAAACGGACACGGCGCGACAGCGATCCTCATGATGAATATGATGAAGCGCTTTGACATTAAATCTATGGACCCATTCGGCGCAGAGCGTGTGCATATTGAAGCTGAAATCGCAAAGCTTGCATATGACGCACGCAACCGGTTCATCGCAGACACAGGCACGCCGACCGATTATCTGTTGTCCCAAGATACTGCGGACCGTTTGTGCGACCTGATCGATCCCAAACATACGATAGCCGATCCCGAAGCCATCTCGGAAGCTGTTCACAAAGACACAATCTACATCACAGTCGTCGATAAAAACCGGATGAGTGTTTCGTTGATCTATTCTGTTTTTCACGGTTTTGGCTCTGGCATTGCTACGCCCAACTACGGAGTTTTGTTCCAAAACCGTGGCGCGGGCTTCACGCTTGAACAGGGCCACCCCAACGAGGCTGCAGGCGCTAAGCGCCCGATGCATACAATCATTCCGGGCATCGTCAAAAAAGCAGGTCGCGTGCTTATGCCGTTCGGCGTGATGGGTGGCGCATACCAACCAAATGGGCATGCGCGTTTGATCAGCAACATGGTCGACTTTGACATGTCAGTTCAGGACGCCATTGATGCGCCCCGTTCGTTTGCAGACAAAGGGACCCTGAAGGTTGAGCGCGGCTACAGCGACGATGTGCGCAACGAACTAACCAGCCTTGGCCATACCGTTGATGTCCCAGACACCCCAATTGGCGGCGCGCAAGCGATTGTTCTGCATGACAACGGTGTGCTGGAAGGTGGCTCTGATCCGCGCAAAGACGGATGCGCCTTGGGCATCTAACCTGCTAGTTTAGCTGGTATTGCAGTTGGTAGGCCCCATCATTGAAAGGGCCAAACATCTCGTCCAAATCGGGATGGCCAACTGGCTCTCCTGAGTAGTCTGCGATCAGGTTTTGCTCCGAAACATAGGCTACATAGTAGCTTTGCTCATTTTCCGCCAACAAGTGATAAAAAGGCTGGTCCTTCACGGGCCGGCTTTCCTCGGGGATTGAGTCGTACCACTCTTCGGTATTGGCAAACTCTGCATCCACGTCAAAAACCACGCCGCGGAACGGGTGATTTTTATGCCGAACGATTTGGCCCAGATAGTATTTTGCGCGCGTTTTGAGCATAGCGTTGTAACCCCCGAGGCCATTGCCTAAACTTTGTGACGACGTGAGTCTAGGGCCCGCACCCCAAATCGAAGGAAACAGTTTGTGAACCTCGCATTAACAGTTCTCGAGATCACAGCACCGGTATTTATCCTTGGCATGATTGGCTTTTTTTGGGTGAAAATGGGGTTTGAGTATCGCGTCGAATTCGTCACGCGACTGGCCATGACCATATCTGTGCCCTGCTTGATTTTTGTTGCCTTGATGCAAACCGAAATTGATCCGAACGCGCTGACGCTGCTGTCTCTTGCAACTGTTGCGGCATACGGCGCGGTAACCCTGCTGTGTTGGGGGCTGGTCGCAATAGGCAAACTCGACCGGCGCACCTATCTTGCGCCCTTGATCATGGGCAACACTGGCAACCTTGGCCTGCCACTGTGTCTTTTTGCCTTTGGAGAGGCCGGCTTTGGCTATGCAGTTGTGGTTTTCGCGATCATGGCAATCTACTCGTTCACCTTTGGAATCTGGTTAGTCGCGGGGGGCGGCTCCCCGCTTAAGGTCCTCAAGGAGCCCATCGTAGCAGCTACCATTTTGGGTGCGTTGTTTTTGTGGCAAGGCTGGGAAACACAGACATTCCTGACAAACGCCTTGGGCCTTGTTGGGGATATGGCGATCCCGATTATGCTGATCACTTTGGGGGTTGCCGTGGCCCGCCTCACGCCGGCGCACCTTCCCCTTTCAATCATTTTGTCAGCACTGAAAGTTGTGGTGTGCGTCGGCGCCACAGCTCTCATCGCGCAATTGTTTGGATTAGAATCCACGGCCGCAGCAGTCTTGATTGTGCAAATCGCGACACCTGTCGCAGTGACATCTTATTTACTCGCAGAAAAATACGGTGCGGACGCAGATGCCGTTGCGGGCTTGGTGGTTGCTTCAACAGTGATGTCGTTGATCACGATCCCGCTGACATTGGCGTTTTTGGTGTAGCGAAATCCAAAACATGTTTCGCGGACCCCTCACTTGAGTTATGTTGCACGCATAACCCGATAAAAATGGGAACAGGCAGATGAAACGACTAACCAGAGCATTGATGTTTTGCGTGCTGATCGCAGGGTGCGGCAGCAGTAATTATTCAGCCCCGCGCAACCTTGATAATGCTTGCAGCATTCTCAACCAGCGCCCGTCTTACCTGACGGCGATGCGCAAGACCGAGCGCAAGTGGGGCGTACCTGTTGCCGTTCAAATGGCGGCGATTTACCAAGAGAGTAAGTTCATCGCGAACGCACGCACGCCCTATCGTTATGCGCTTGGAGTTATTCCGATGGGCCGCCAAAGTTCTGCTTATGGCTACAGCCAAGCGCTTGATGGCACATGGGACGAGTACCGCTCTGAGCAACGTCGTTGGGCCGCCCGCCGTGACCGTATTGGCGATGCTACTGACTTCATGGGGTGGTACATGGTTAAATCGCGCGATGGCTTGGGTATCCCGCTCAATGATGCTCGCAATCAATACCTTGCCTATCATGAGGGTCGCACCGGATATGCGCGCGGCAGTTATAACCGCAAGCCGTGGTTGCTGCGGGTCTCACGTGAAGTTGGCAACCGCGCAGTAACTTATGACAGCCAGCTCCGCGCTTGCGGCAAGGCATAAGCGCACAACCGCTAGTTCCAATTTTCTGCCTCTTGGGGGATGCTGAACAAGCGCGCTCCAAGAGCTATGCCCGTCTCAAGCTGACCCAGGATCACAGTTGTCTCTGAGCCGATCTCGTCCGTGATGATCCACTGACGAAGCTGGGTTGGGCTATCTGTAAACACCAATTGGATACTGCCGTATTGCGGGTTTTCAGGATCCTGCGCACGGACAAAAGTTGCCGTGCCGTCAAATTCATGTCCCACAACCATATCGCGTCTCGCCAAGTCCACGTTGCGCTCCAGCAAAAGGTTCAGCGGTGTGCGGCGCAACGGATATTGATCCGGATTATTAGCTGACTTGCCATCAAAGATCGCCACCTGACTACCGCCAGCCATCACAAGTGTCTGTTCTGGCGGGTTGTACTCAAACCGGATGCGTCCGGGGCGTTTGATGTAAATTATGCCCGTAGAAATAGTCTGATCCGCATTGATCTGCGTAAACTCACCCCGCGCAGTGGTCATGTCGTTGAGGTAGCCCGATATTTGATCCAGTGAGAGCTTTTGAGCAGCAGATACAGGAACGCCAAGCGCCAACAGCACCATCATCGCAAAGCTAGCTATTTTTGTCATTCTATTCATCCGCATCTAAATCTGTGCATCCTTTACATGATACTGTTTCGCGGAGTTACCAGTGCTAGGCAATAACATCGCCTAACACTTTCGTTTTTGCGCGTATTACTGCGCCTCTGGGATCAGGATCTCGCGCTTGCCAACATGGTTGGCAGGAGAGACAAGACCTTCTTCCTCCATCTGCTCTACAAGGCGCGCAGCCTTGTTGTAACCAATTGCCAGTTTACGCTGAATATAGCTGGTCGAGCACTTGCGATCCTTAACCACGACTTGTACCGCAGTATCATACAGCGCATCTTCGCCATCGGTATTGCCACCAAGCCCAAGAACTAGATCAATGTCACTTTCTTGATCCGACGCGGGGCCATCAACAACGCCACTTTTATATTCAGGCGGGCCAAAAGCCTTGAGGTAGTTTACAATTTCCTCAACTTCTTCGTCTGAGCAGAATGGCCCGTGAACACGGGTAATTTTAGAGCCTCCAGCCATGTAGAGCATGTCACCCATGCCCAAAAGCTGCTCGGCGCCCTGCTCGCCCAGAATGGTGCGACTATCAATTTTTGACGTCACTTGGAACGAAATCCGCGTGGGGAAGTTCGCCTTAATGGTACCCGTGATAACGTCAACAGAGGGACGTTGAGTGGCCATGATCAGGTGAATGCCCGACGCGCGCGCCATTTGTGCAAGGCGCTGGATGCAGGCTTCGATCTCCTTACCCGCCACCATCATCAGGTCTGCCATTTCATCAACGATGACAACGATGTAGGGAAGTACTTCAGGCTGGAACTCCTCGCTCTCAAAAATCGGCTCGCCGGTATCTTTATCAAAACCGGTTTGAACCGTGCGACTGAACAGCTCACCTTTAGCCAAAGTGTCGCGGACGCGGCTGTTGTAACCTTCAATGTTACGCACACCCATTTTCGACATCTTGCGGTAGCGCTCTTCCATCTCGCCCACAGTCCACTTCAGCGCAACAACTGCCTTTTTCGGGTCAGTCACAACAGGGCTAAGCAGGTGTGGAATGCCATCATAAACACTCAGTTCGAGCATTTTAGGGTCAATCATGATCAGGCGGCACTCATCAGGTGTAAGCTTATAAAGCAGCGACAAGATCATTGTGTTGATCGCCACAGACTTACCAGAACCGGTTGTCCCCGCGATCAACAGGTGAGGCATCTTGGCAAGGTTAGCCACGATGCTTTCCCCGCCAATATCTTTGCCCAAGGCAAGTGGCAGCCGCATGCTACTGTCGCCAAAATCACGTGCTGATAAGATTTCACGCAGAACGACCATTTCACGGTTTTCATTGGGCAACTCGATCCCAATAACCGAACGTCCTGGCACAGTAGAAACACGCGCGGAAAGCGCAGACATTGAACGCGCAATGTCATCGGCCAGACCAATAACGCGGCTGGCCTTCAAGCCGGGTGCTGGCTCAAGCTCATACATCGTTACAACGGGGCCTGGGCGAACACTGACGATCTCACCCTTTACGCCGTAATCATCCAGAACGCTTTCCAGCATCCGAGCGTTTTGCTCAAGCGCATCATCAGACAGATGATGCCGCTCAACAGTGTCCGGCGCGCGCAACAGGTTCAATGGCGGCAAGTCAAACTGGCTCGCGCTCTCTTCAAACTTTAGGGCCGGCTGCACCTCAGCTTTGGCCTGACGTGATGGCACGACCGCCTTTTTCACAGGATGCTGCACAACCGAGCGCGCTTGAAGTGTGGGAATTTGCATTGGCGGCTTTTGAGTTGCCGCGGCGTAAGGATCAGCCGCGTGGGGCATCACCGGATCATAGCTTTCAATCAAGCCGTCAGCCCCCTCATCAAGAGCCTCATGCATCATCGGCGCTTCATCCGCATACATCTGTGACGGAGTTGTCTGGGCAATCAACGGCTCAGGGCCACGGGGCGTCAATGACGGCTCAACACGCGTGGCAGTTTGTGGCGCTGCTTGCGCTACACCACGCGCGCGGTTTTTAATCGCGTCAGAAATACGCGCAGATACAGTTCCCGCATCCGGTGCAGACAAATCAGCACTTAAGGCAGGTTCAACCAACTTTGGCTCAGGCATCGGTGCAGGTTTTGGCATCAAGCGCGCAAGCAGGCCTGTCTTTGGCTCGGCCACAGGCATCGGCGCAGGGCGTGGATCAGCAACCAAGGGAGCTGCATTTGTAGCCACCGTAGGCTCAACCCCAAATGCAGGGTCAGCACGTACAACATATGCTACACGTGCTTTTTCTTCCGCGCTATGCATCATAGGCAAAAGTGTTTCGTGACGGTGTGCTGCCTCAAGCGCTTTTGCATCGGCGCGTGCCTCACGCATCTGCGCGTGACGCTCGGCCATGTGGCGCGCTGCAATACCCGCGCCTGAAGCGCCTTTACCCAACACTTTCAACGTCTGAGCATATGTGACAACCAAACCCACCAGCAAGAAACGTCCGATCACACGCAACTCATCTTTGATGAACCCAAGGACGAACAGACCAAGCGCCACACTGCCCAAACCAGTCAGCAGGGACATCAGCTTGACCCCGAACGCGGGGGAAAACGGCAAGATACTAAGAATGACCGCAAGAGTAGTCTCGCCAAACAATCCGCCCAAGCCAAACGAGTGATTCCAATCCGCAGGTGGCGTCAAGCTTGCACCATAGATGGAAGCGATCGCGACCAAGATTGGGAAGAAAATCAGACAGCTCACCGCACGTTCTTGGCCGCGGTGCAAAATAAAGCGCACGCCCCAAGCAATAGACACAGCTGGGATGACCCATGCACCTTTACTCACAATCATGAAAAGCGGGCCTGACAGTGACGCGCCAAAGCGGCCAAGCCAATTCTCGATCGGCGCTGTTGTGGCGACCATAAAGTTTGGATCGGATGGGGAATAACTCCACAGCATCGCCCAGCTAAGCGCGCCCAAGATCAAAAGGATAAGACCAATCAACTCTTTCGAGCGTTTTTCAATCGCCGCCTGCATGTCCGTATCGAACAAAGGGTCGCCTTGTGTGCGTAGTGCCATATCCCGTTTCCTCATCCGTAGATGCAGTCGCGTAAGGCAATAAGCCCGCGCTGCACGTCTTGTTTTGGGGCCACCAATGCGACCCGAATATAATTTTGCCCCGGATTACCTGCATCCGTATCGCGGCTCAGGTAGCTACCAGGCAGAACACGGACGCCGGTTTGCGTCCAAAGCTTTACTGCTGCTTGTTCTGCGTCCTCGACAGGCAACCATAAAAAGAAGCCAGCCTCAGGCGATTGATAGCCCTCAACACTAGCAAAGATCTCATCGGCCAGATCAAACTTCTCTGCGTAAAGCGCCCGAGACGCGGCTACGTGGGCTTCATCGTTCCAACACGCGACAGCAACATGCTGCAACGGCAGCGGCAGTGGTGTGCCAGCATAATTTCTCAGCTGTTTCATGCGCGCAATATTTTGCGGCCCTGAAACAACAAACCCTGAGCGCAAGCCCGCCAAATTTGACCGCTTTGACAGCGAGTGAAAAATCAACACACGCTCGGGATCAGCACACATTTTTTGCGCAACTTCCAGCGCACCAGTCGGAGCGGCGTCGCGGTAGACCTCGGAATAGCACTCATCCGCGATAATCTTAAAATCAAACCGCTCGGCCAAGCCAATCAACTCGCGCCAATAGCTTTCCGTTGCCACGGCACCCTGCGGGTTCGCCGGTGAGCAGATATAACACATGGCAGTACGCTTAAGCACACCTTCGGGCAGGCTTGCGTAATCAGGCAAAAAGCCAGTCTCTGCAGTGGCATTTACGTAGACTGGCTCGGCGGACGCGCTCAGCGTGCTGACTGCATAAACTTGATAAAACGGGTTCGGAATAAGAACGACTGGCGGCTGCCCATTCTTACTTTCAGGGCACAATGCCATATTCACATTGTACAGACCCTCGCGGGTCCCATTAAGCGTTAGAACCTCAGTCGCTGCATCAACTTTCGCGCCGAACCGGCGACCAACCCAAGAGGCGATGGCTTCAAGCAACTCTGGCGCGCCATCGTTGGGGGGGTATTTGTTAAAGCCCGACACATGGGCCGCAAGAACCTCGGGAACAAATTCGGGAAACGCATGCTGCGGCTCACCAATGGTCATAGCAATCGGTTCACCGCCAGACGACAGGTGGTCCAATAACGCGCGCAAACGCGGGAATGCATAGGCCGGAAGGGCGCTAAACCGCTGGGGATACATCAATACTGCCTCATATTCGGGATCATTATCGCCCCGTTATTCGACTATTAAACCAAATCAGGGGCGCTGCGTCCAGAAAAAGCCAACAGTATTGGGCGTTTATGTGACTTTTAAGCCCCTATTCCACTTATTGCGGCAGCTAATCGCAGTGCTTTGGCGTCTTGCATCGGCAAACAATTAATCATCAGGCCCGTCGATTTGTGGCCTGCGGGCACCGTGACCGAGCACAATCCCAGAAGATTGGCCGCACGCGTATTGCGAAGCGCCATTAAGTTTGCCTCAACAAAATAGTCAGGCTCCGTAATCAACCTTGCCAAATTTGGTGGCATGATTGGCGAAGTCGGCAATAACACCCCGTCAAATCGCGCGGCTTGGTGGGCATATTCGCGCCGGATCTGATCCAACTTTCGCCATCCCGCCACGAAATCAGATGCGGCTACGTTCTTGCCGGCTCTAAATCGCTCACGAACCTGATCGAACATTGTGTCTGGTGACGCCTCAATAACCTCGCTCCATGTGCCATACGCTTCGGCAGTAAAAAGGGGCCCCGCAACCGCGAAGGCATCATTCAGGGCCTCAAATCCGAACGGTTCAACAACCGCACCTGCCTGTTTAATGGCTTCGATTGCACGCTCGTAAGCCGCGCGCGGCGCGTCTTCTAAACTTTCAAGCACCATTGCTTGCAGTACCCCAAACCGCACACCTTCAAGAGACGAATGGGCCAGATCGACGCCTCCCCCACCCAGTACATCAAACAGCGCCGCAGCGTCTTCCACGCTACGACAGAGCGGCCCAACAGTGTCAAACCGCTGGCAAAGTGGCACCACACCTTTCGTTGCGACCGCCCCATGGGTTGTTTTCAGCCCCACAAGGTCATTCCAAACGGCAGGAATTCTGACGGACCCGCCCGTATCAGAACCTATCGCGGCAGCGGCCAAACCAAACGCAACGGATGCAGCAGCGCCAGATGATGACCCACCGGCAACTGCATCATAGTCGTTCACACACGGGCTAGTCGCTGTGACGGGATTATACCCAAGGCCCGAAAACGCTAGCTCGGACATGTGTGTTTTGCCAAGACAGACCAGCCCCATTTGCGTTGCACGTTGCAAAACCAGGGCGTCTGCATCAGGGGTTCGCCCTGCAAGCAGTTTCGATCCTGCCTCCGTGACAGTACCCGCCGTATCAAACAGGTCCTTCCAAGAAATCGGGACCCCATCAAGCGGGCACAGCCGGCCCCCATTTTGTTGCCGGGCTCGCGCTGCAAGCGCCTCAGCGCGAGCGCGATCAGCGGTAACGCGAGCGTAGATTTTGTCAGTAAAGGGGTGGGCCTCAATCGCATCCAGAAACACATCGCATAACTCAACTGGATCGATGTCGCCTGCGCCAATGCCACGCCCAAGATCAACGGCCGTCATTGTTTGCCATTTATGCATGCCGGAGTACCCCAAGATAAATTGTCTCAGGCGAAACCTATCCGCTGCATCCAGCATGGACAATCCCGCCCCAACGCCCATATTCAGCAACATGGATAAGAGTACAGATTTGATCATTGTCGGCGGCAGCCTGAACGGATGCGCACTTGCTTTGGCAGCCGCAGGCGCAGGGCTTAGCGTCACGTTAATTGATGCCGAAGACGTCGCGACGCAGACGCTGTCCAATTTCAATGGCCGCTCATATGCGATCGCACTGGCTTCGCAGCGGCTGTTGAACGGGATTGGTCTTTGGGATGATCTTAAAGAAAACGCACAGCCGATGCTTGAAATCAAAGTAACCGATGGGCGCGTTGGCCAAGGTCCATCACCGTTTCTCATGCATTTTGATCATGCTGAAATCGAAGAAGGCCCAATGGGGTTTATGGTCGAAGATCGGCATTTGCGACGTGCGTTTTTGAACGCGGTCCAGAATGCTGAAGTCGTCCATCTGCCGAATGCCCGAGTAGTCGCGCAGCACACCGACGCGGCTGGCGCTTCTGTTACCCTTGCGGACGGAACCGTGCACACAAGTCGCGTATTAGTTGGGTGTGACGGACGCACATCAGGCACCGCTATGCGCGCTGGCATTATGCGCAGCGGCCGCGAGTACGGACAAACCGCGATGGTCTGCGCGATTGCCCATGAGAAACCGCACGGCGGAATTGCCCATCAGTTCTTCATGCCCGCGGGTCCTTTGGCGATTTTACCCCTTAGTGGTAACCGAAGCTCTATTGTTTGGTCAGAAACGCATGAAACAGCGGCCCGCGTCAGCAAGATGGGCGACGATGACTTTATTGAGCACCTTAAGCCCCGCTTTGGCGACTTTCTGGGAAACATTGAACTTGCAGGCGCACGCTATCACTATCCGCTGTCACTGACCCTAGCCAACGCCCTTACGTCACAGCGCATCGCTTTGGTGGGTGACGCGGCGCACGGGGTGCACCCCATTGCGGGACAGGGGCTGAACGCGGGCCTAAAAGACGTAGCAAGTCTTGTTGAGGTTCTCGCGCTGGCAAAACGCAGGGGCGAAGACATCGGTTCCGATTTAGTATTGGCGCGCTATGCGCAGTGGCGGCGCTTTGATGTTGCGGCTCTTGCTGCCTCAACCGACAGCTTCAACGCGCTATTTTCAAATGATAATGGCTTTTTGCGCGGCTTGCGTGACGTAGGAATGGGGATCGTAAACGCAGTTCCTGCCCTGCGCAGAGGCTTTATCCGCGAAGCCGCAGGCCTGACCGGCGATTTGCCCAAACTCATGAAAGGGCAAAGCGTTTAAAGGCTACGCGCTTCGTCCACCAACAAGATTGGGATACCTTCACGGATCGGAAAAGCCAGTTTAGCTGACTTACTGATAAGCTCTTGGGCATCAGCGTCATAATCCAATGTGCCTTGCGTGCGCGGGCAGACCAAGGCTTCAAGCATACGTGGATCAAACTTAGTAGCGGTCTTACCAGATAGCTCTTGGCTCATTGCATCATCTCCTCTGACTGGCCCCCTCTTAACGCGAACTCGATCAGCGTCACAATAGTCTCGCGGCGTGTCGTCAGAGATGGTGCCTCAAGCAGCGCCTGTTTGTCTTCTGGCTCAAACGGGCAAAGCATCGAAAGCGAGTTGATCAGCAACTCCTCATCCGCTTCCTCCAAGCCATCCCAGTCAGTTTTCAAATCATAAGCGTCGAAAAACTTTTCAAGCGACGCCATAAACTTAGGACGGTCAAACTCAGGATCCCGCTCAGTGGCGCCTAAATCACGCTCAAAACCGCTCCAAGAGACGTCGCACTGACGGTAGGGCAAAAATCCTGCGACCTCTGCCGATACGCGAAACCGCGAAACACCAGCAAGGGTCACCATATATCGGCCGTCTTCTGTCTCGGAAAACGCAGTGATCCGGCCCGCGCATCCAATAGCGTGCAGGCCATTTTCACCACGCGCCTCATAGGGTTGCACCATGCCGATCAAACGGTGCGAAGTTTTGAGGGCATCTTCGATCATCTGAAGATAGCGTGTCTCAAAAATATGAAGGGGCAATCGTGCCCGCGGCAAAAGCAAAGCACCAGGCAACGGGAAGACGGGAACGCGATTTGGAAGGTCAGCTGTTTTCATCATATTCAAGCAGATAGCTTTGCAAAGACGCAGGGCAACGCGACAAATGTGCCCTGCGTAAATTAGTTAGACAAAGATCATCGACGACAGGCGGCGGCGACCATTCAACGCGATAGGGTCTTTTGCCTCAAGCGCATCAAAGATGGTAAATAGCTGTGCTTTTGCAGCGCCGTCGTTCCATTCACGATCACGCCCGAATAGATCAAGCAACTGATCCACGGCGCCCTCTAGATCACCCGCTGCGTGCATAGCGGTGGCCAGATCAAAGCGGGCTTGGTGGTTGTTTTCATCAGCGTCCACCGCTGCGCGCAGCTCATCAAGTGGGCCTGCACTGGCAGCTTGCTTTGCCAACTCAAGCTGGGCATGTGCCGCCTCAAGTTCGGCCGAGGCAGATATCTCGGCAGGTGCGCCGTTCAGAACCGCTTCAGCTTGTTCAACCTCATCAAGCGCAAGATGTGCACGAACCAGACCGCCGTAAGCCGCTGCATTGGTGGGCTCTTCTTCCAAAATGGCGGCAAAAGTCTGGGCCGCATCTGACGCATCACCGGCAGTCAGCATTTCCTCAGCCGCCTCAACAGCAGCTGCAAGGCCGTCATCCTCACCACCAGGGCCCATTGCAGCAACACGTGTGACAAACGCTTCAATCTCGGAACCTGCAACAGCGCCTTGAAAACCGTCCACTGGCTGACCCTGCCAAAACGCGTAGACTGTCGGGATGGATTGGAGTTGCAACTGTCCCGCAATCGCTTGGTTTTGATCCACGTCCAGCTTCACCATGCGAACCGCACCTTTTGCGGCTGTGACCGCAGCCTCAAGTGCAGGGCCAAGTGTTTTGCAGGGGCCACACCAAGGGGCCCAAAAATCAACGATGACAGGCACCTTTTGGGACATCTCAACGACGTCTTGCATAAAGGTCGCTTCTGAGCCGTCTTTGATCAGATCATCTGCTTGCTCGTTCTGCGAGGCACCAAGTTCCAACATTGCTTTATCCCTTAAATATCAGTTGCAGGTCATATGTGTAGCGTGGGGCGAAATGTCAAAGATCAAAGGTCGCAAAAACCGGAGCATGATCTGATGGCTTTTCCCAGCCACGTGCGTCACGCAAAACGCGACTGCTATGTGCCGCGCTTTTGATGTCACCAGTGGCCCAAATGTGGTCCAAGCGGCGTCCTTTATCTGCAGCGTCCCAATCTTTGGCACGATACGACCACCAGCTATAAAGCCGACCATCGGGAATATCCGCGCGTGTCACATCGTGCCAATCACCTGTAGCCATCACATCATTGAAATGCTCTACTTCGATGGGCGTGTGGCTAACGACCTTAAGAAGTTTTTTATGGTCCCAAACATCGTCCTCACGCGGGGCAATGTTAAGATCACCGACCAGAATAGCCCGCTTCGGTACTGCCGCCCTGAACGCATCACGCATATCTGTGAGATAGTCCAACTTTTGGCCAAACTTTTCATTTACACGGCGGTCCGCGACGTCACCCCCAGCAGGCACGTAATGGTTATGGATTGTCACCCCATTCTCAAGCCGGCCCGCGATGTGGCGCGCATGACCAAGACTTGCAAAATTCTCTGCGCCGGCCTCGACCATCGGGATCTTGGAAAGGATCGCAACACCGTTGTAACCCTTCTGCCCGCGCGCAACCATATGCGTGTAGCCAAGTGCTTCAAAACCAGCCGTAGGAATTTTCTCAACGGGAGATTTACACTCCTGCAAACACAGCACGTCTGGCGCTTGCTCAGAGAGTAATTTAAGCACCAAATCCTGGCGCAGACGCACTGAATTTATGTTCCAAGTAGCGAGAGTAAACGACATGGTGGTGCTCCTGATATAACTCGGCCAAGTCGTAACTTAGCCCGCTTTGAAAGGCCAGTGTTGCAACGTCGACCGGCGCCATGCAAAGCTGTTCTCACCCAATAGGAGCACACAATGACACCGCAAGAGTTACGAGATCTATATGGTTACCCTAGTGAACTGGCCGCCCCAAAAGAGATCACAATTTTCGATCACCATTGCCGTGCAATCATAGCCGCCTCGCCGTTTGTGATCGTGGCGACCAGCGGGGCAAATGGGCTGGACCTATCCGCCAAAGGTGACCCGATGGGCTTCTCAATATTGCGAGCGATCCGCGGGTGTCACTTTTGTTCATGATCCCAACAGTGACCGAAACGTTGCGGGTGAATGGTCTTGCGGAAATCACCGCTGATCCTGGAATCTGCGCCCGATTTGCGATCAATGGCCGTAGCCCAAAAACGGTTACCAAAGTTACTGCCACACAAATCTTTACCCATTGCAGCACAGCGCCGATGCGCGCGGGACTATGGAAACCTGACACATGGCCTAACAAACGACCTGTCGCTACGCTTTACGAAATGGTCAGTGCTCACGCCCAATTACCCGTTGATACGACAGATCAGGCAACTATTGAGAAGATGTATAAGTCAGAACTTTACTAGGCTCACACCGCCCCGAGGCAAAAAAGAAGCCCTGACCAATGTGATCAGGGCAAAGTCCAACAGGGAGAAAATGTTGTATCCCCAACATCAAAGGGTAGACAACGTATGCCACGCTGTGCGGCATACATCTTTGATCCAGATCAACCGTTAAGCCGGTAGCCGCCACTTTCCGTCACAAGCAAACGCGCGTTGCCAGGATCGGGCTCAATTTTTTGACGCAAACGATAAATATGCGTCTCAAGCGTGTGAGTCGTCACTCCGGCATTATAGCCCCAAACTTCGTGAAGGAGGACATCACGGGCAACGACACCCTCGGGGGCACGGTGAAGAAACTTCAGGATATTTGTTTCTTTCTCCGTCAGGCGAATTTTCTTTTCATCCTCAGTAATGAGCATCTTTTGCGCAGGCTTGAACGTGTATGGCCCAAGATTGAAAACAGCGTCTTCTGATTGCTTGTGGGTGCGCAGCTGCGCGCGAATACGCGCCAATAGAACCGGAAATTTGAACGGCTTTGTGACGTAATCATTTGCACCGGCATCAAGCCCCAAAATCGTATCAGCATCACTATCGTGACCTGTCAGCATCAGAACCGGACATTTCACGCCTTGCTTTCGCATCAAACGGCACAGCTCGCGGCCATCAGTATCAGGCAAGCCTACGTCCAAAATCACCAAATCATAAAGCTGCTCTTTGGCACGCTCCATCGCGTTATGGCCGTTTTCAGCTTCGAAAACATCAAAGTCTTCCGTCATGATGAGTTGCTCCGACAGAGCATCACGCAGATCATCGTCATCATCAACAAGCAGGATTTTCTTCAATTGCGCCATCATGGCCTCCGTGAGTTATTGATCTACAAATGGGCACAAACGCAGAATTGAGCAAGTTTTACCCCGCAGTTTCACAGGCTCGTGTCAAAAGGGTTGCAAATGTTTCAATTTAAAGGGCAAGCATTGGTAACCCTGTAACATTTGAGCCTATGCCCTTTCAGCCCACACCAGCCCAAGCAAAAGCACAAGCACACGCAGCCCTTCGCATCGGGCTTGGCGTGGGCATTCGTGATGATGATGGTCTTTGGGTTGCCTTTGCCGCTGAAACGCTCAGCCCGGACCAACTTAGCCAAGCATTGGCCCTTGGTGGTGCAGAGATGATCATCACGCACCGGCGCGCAGAAACGCTTAAAACAGCGGCCTATTTTGGCGATGTCGCGCGGCTTACTATACAAAGTGATGCTGATCTTCGCTGGATTAGGGGCGTCGCCGATCCAGCCACAGACCTAAGCACACCTATGAAGGGGCCATTCCGGTCCTTGCGCGACGGAGACCCACGGGCACACCGCGCCGCCATTTTGCTTTGTAAGGCCGCCCATTTGCTGCCTGCTGCCGTGATGGTGCGCGTGCAATCCGCCGAAGGGCTGAGCATTCTCACCGCATCCGAAGTGTTGGCGCAGGCTAACACGGCCCATTACAATGACATCGTTCACGCAGCCCTACCCATGACCGTGTCGAACGAGGGGCGGGTGCATGTCTTTCGGCCTGACGATGGATCAGCCGAGCACTACGCGATTGAAGTTGGTAAAATAGACCCTAACAAACCCATCCTAACGCGTCTTCACTCCGCGTGTTTCACCGGTGATTTACTTGGCTCGCTCAAGTGTGATTGCGGCCCCCAACTGCGCGGCGCGATGGCGCAAATGGGCGCGCAAGGTGCAGGCATTTTGCTTTACCTCAACCAAGAGGGCCGCGGCATCGGGCTGGCCAACAAAATGCGGGCATATTTTCTGCAAGACCAAGGCTTTGATACGGTAGAAGCAAATCATCGCATTGGCTTTGAGGATGATGAGCGTGACTTTAGAATTGGCGCCTCAATTTTGAACAAGATGGGTGTTGGCAACATTAAGCTGCTGACGAACAACCCCAATAAGGTCGCGCGCATGGAGGATATGAGGATCACCGTCAGCGAACGCGTGCCGCTTATTGTTGGCGAAAACCCTGTGAACAGCGCCTATCTGAAAACCAAAGCCGCCAAATCCGGCCATTTACTGTGACCCCCTACACCACCCCAAACGATCTGGTTTTGACAAGGCGCGGCGTGCGTTTTCGGGGACAGTACTTTCCCTGCACAATCGGAAAAGGCGGCATCTCATCTGACAAACGTGAAGGCGATGGGGCGACACCCGTCGGCGTTCACGGCGTTGTCGGGATGCTTTACCGGCCCGACCGCATCGCAAAACCTGCAGATTGGGCTGTGGCCATTAAACCCGGTGATTTGTGGTCTGATGATCCACACCACGAAGACTACAACCTGATGGTTCGCGCACCCTACGCCCACAGTCACGAGGTCCTGCGCCGGGCTGATCCGCTTTACGACATTGTGATATTAACTGATTGGAACTGGCCACGCGCCGAATTCAAACGCGGCTCTGCGATTTTTCTACATCGCTGGCGACGACCCGTTTTTGGCACCGAAGGCTGCATCGGGTTTCGCCCAGATCACCTGAAACGGATCGCGGCACGGATAACATTTGGCACGCGCCTTATCGTGCCAAACTCCCTCATTCATTAACACTGCCGCCCTAGCCGTAATCACGTTCGCCAAAAATGGCAGATCCTACACGAATATGAGTGGCACCAAGTTGGATGGCTGTTTCAAAGTCACTGCTCATCCCCATTGATAGCCCCGTCAAACCGTTGCGCTCAGCGATCTTGCGCAGCAATGCAAAGTGCAAAGCGGGTTCTTCATCTACCGGCGGGATGCACATCAAACCTTTAACTGGCAAATTAAGCGCACGCGCCTCGGCGACAAACGCGTCCGCATCCGAAGGCAACACGCCCGCTTTCTGCGGCTCTTCGCCCGTATTCACCTGCACAAATAGGTCCGGACACGCCCCAACCTCTTGCGCAAGTCGCGCAAGGGTGCTGGCCAGCTTCGGACGATCGACTGAATGGATGGCATCAAAAAGTTCCATCGCTTGGCGCGCTTTGTTGGTCTGTAGCGGCCCAATCAAGTGCACGTTTACATCCGCAAACTCATCACGGAAATCGGGCCATTTGCCAGCTGCTTCCTGCACTTTATTCTCACCATAAAGACGGTGTCCTTGCGCCAACACGTCCGCGACGCGGGCATTGGGTTGGACTTTTGACACCGCAATAAGCTGAACATCGGCCACATCGCGCCCAAACTGCTCACACGTTTTCGCGATCCGCTCGTTAATCCCATTCAGTGACATCTATACCTCGTTTTTCCAAAGCCTTTAGCAAGGGCATAACCCCATCGCCATAACGCTGCCATGCCTTTTGCGACGACTTGTAGATGGCTGACGGACCTGCGTCAGAGATAGCGTTTTGACCGCGCCTGTCGATCTATGAAACTCTAGACACTGATCCTGCCACTCCAGACCACACGCCGCAATAAGCGCACGGGCCTTGTCTTCGGGGTCACGAACCAACCCATCATAATCGGCGATGTAAATATCATCCGGCATCTGCTGTTTCCAAAACGACACCATATCCCGAAAAGCCAAATAATGATCCGCAAGGTTTTCAAAATCATAGGCGTATCTGTGAGTGCCCGCTTGGAACAGATTGCGATAGATCGACAACAAATTATCACGTGGGTCCCGTTGAACAATCACAAACTTTGCGTTGGGTATGATCGATATGATCGCCCCAAGATAGAGATACGTTTGAATGGATTTATCAACGGTCTGCTTTGCAGCGGGATAACGGGCAGCCACATCCGCAAGGTACTTATCCGCCACGTCACTGCGCAACCTATCCGCTACATCACTAACGGGTTTATAAGTATTGCCATCGCGCAAAAGCCGCTCAACCGCGCCAAAGGCAAAACCCGTTTCGCCCATGCTTGTCACATTAGAATGCGCCGCGATAATCTGTTCAATCAACGTGGTTCCCGACCGCGGCATGCCGGTCACAAAAATTGGCGCGTCTTTGATATGATCCGGATGAGGTGCCGCAGGATCAAGGCCAGACTGCGCGCTTTGCAGCTGCGCCACTTGATCACGCCATGTTTGGGGGTACCCATTGTTGACCCTATTCGTATCGCGCCGCAGGCCCCAAAAGAAAAGAGCGCACCCGAAGATGCGCTCTCTCTATAGTCGATACTAATCGTTAGATTAGAATGCGAGTGCTGTACCTACGAACCAAGCGCCTGACTCGTTTGTCGCGCCTTTGATGCTCATGCCGCCACCGAGGTCATAAGACGCTGTTACGTCCATCTCTGTGTCGCCTGCACCATCGTTTTCAGCTGCAACTACGCTAAATGACATTGCGCCAGCTGTGTAGCCGAGGCCAACTTCCCATGCATCATCATCGTCGTCAGCCCATGCTAGGTGAGCAGATACGCCGTCATTAGCATATGCTACTTTGACGATTGTTTCAGCGTCTGTTTGGCCATCTGTGTCATAGTTTACGGACGCAGTGATCATGTCGTTAACAGCGTAGGCGATTGTCGTGTCTGACTCGCTGCCATCATCCGTTGCGAAAGTGAATGTGAGTGCATCCATAGTGTAGCCGACTTTCGCCGCCCACTGTTCGCCGTCTGCATAATCAGCATCGTTGTTGTCGATGTCAGCAGTTACTGTGAGTGACAAACCGCCACCTGAGTATGCGTATGAAACGTCGTGATCGCCGAAGTCATCGTTGTGCACGTTGTCGATGCCGTCGCGGTCAAATGTGAGTTTGCCCCACTCGCCTGACACATAGATGCTGCCGAAGCTGATGTCTGACAGTGCATCCATTGTACCATCGTTAGCAGTGTCATCAAGAGCATCACCAGTCGAGTCACCATCATCGTTGTTGCCAAGATCACCTACGTCGAGGTCAACATCGTCGCCTGAGCGCATTGTCAAAGTAGCACCGAAAGTCAGACCACCGTCTGTTTCGCCAGCGCCAGTCGCTGTGATGCTGATGTTTTGGTACATCATGTCTTGTGCGCCATCTGTGCCGTTGTTGATGATACCAACGTTAGCTGAACCAGAAAGGCTCACGTCTGCGGATGCGATGCCAGCGGTTGCTACAAGCGCTGTCGTTGCGAAGAGAATGTTTTTCATCTCGTATTTCCTTCGTTTAAAGAATGGCCCCAACACGAACGCCGTGGAGGGTATGGATGGTGTGTCGCTTGAGGGCGCTCGCAATGCAAGAAACGCGAAACCGCTGTGCGCAACTATGCAAAACGTGATGCAACTTTGTCACAACCGGTCAGCGGCGGAAATTTGTGGTGCAGGATTGCTGGTTAGCGACCCGCGCTCACAGCACGGCAATTTACCTTGTGACCGCATACTGCGTTATATAGACAAGTATTAATGATGTGGAATTAACGGCAGGTAGAGCAGAACATGCGTGGATTTTCAGTTAGAAACATATACCTCAGCCTAGTGGTATGCGGATTGTTGGCGGCCTGCGCGGATCGTGACGCCACACCACAAGATGCTGCCGCCGTTGAGGAAACCCGCACCAGCACAATCTGGGATCTGTTCGCCAATACCGATGATCCCAACACCAAGCTTGAGGTGAACAAATACATCTGGAATGCCTCGCTTGATATGCTGAACTTTCTGCCGGTTGAAACTGCTGATCCGTTTTCGGGCGTTATTGCCACGGGATTCGGCACACCCCCCGGCGGCCGCGCCGCCTACCGCGCCACGATCTATGTGCGCGACCCCGCTCTTGATGCGCGCAGCCTGACTGTGGCCTTGCAAACCCGCAGTGGCCCCGCCGATGTGGATACTGTCCGCGCCATTGAGGACGCCATCCTAACCCGCGCGCGACAATTGCGGATTGCGGACAGCAAACTCTGAAGCTGCACAGGCTGGCCTTTTGCGCCCAAGCATTTTACTTACCACGCCAAGCCATAAACCGGCTTGGCGTTTGCATTTAGAAGGACCCCGACATGGACCGCTATACCCCCGCACAGATCGAGGCCAAATGGCAGGCTGAATGGAACACCGCAGACGTGTTCAAGGCCAAAACAGATACGTCAAAGCCAAAGTATTATGTGCTTGAGATGTTTCCCTACCCGTCTGGCAATCTACACATGGGGCACGTGCGCAACTACACCATGGGGGATGTGATTGCGCGTTATAAGATGTCGACAGGTCACAACGTGCTGCACCCGATGGGCTGGGACGCCTTTGGCATGCCCGCCGAGAATGCCGCGATGGCCAGCGGCGGTCATCCAAAAGACTGGACCTATGCAAATATTGCGCACATGCGCGATCAGATGAAGCCGCTTGGCCTGTCTATTGATTGGTCCCGTGAATTCGCTACGTGCGACCCAGAGTATTACGGCCAGCAGCAAGCGCTGTTCCTTGATATGCTCGCCTCCGACTTGGTCTACCGCAAAAACGCCGTGGTAAACTGGGACCCCGAAGACATGACGGTTCTGGCCAACGAACAAGTCATCGACGGAAAAGGCTGGCGCAGCGGCGCCGAGGTTGAACGCCGCGAGTTGACGCAATGGTTCTTTAAGATTTCCGATATGGCCGGTGAATTACGCGGCGCGCTTGAAAATCTGGATAACTGGCCCGCCAAAGTGCGCCTGATGCAGGAAAACTGGATCGGCCAATCACGCGGTCTGCAATTTAGCTTCTCATTGATCAACGGCCCTGATGGACGTGACAGCATTGAGGTGTACACAACCCGCCCCGACACTCTTTTGGGTGCTTCGTTTGTGGGCATTTCGCCGGACCACCCCCTTGCCAAGCAGCTGGAAAAAGACAACGCCGATCTGGCTGCTTTCAACGCTGAATGCCGCAAGGGTTCTACAACCGAAGAAGCTTTGGAAAAAGCAGACAAGATGGGCTTTGATACGGGCCTGCGCGTGCGTCACCCATTTGATACCTCTTGGGAGTTGCCCGTGTATGTGGCCAACTTCATCTTGATGGACTATGGCACCGGTGCGATTTTTGGCTGTCCTGCGCATGACCAGCGCGACTTTGACTTTGCGACCAAATATGACCTGCCGATCACGCCTGTTTATCTGCCCGATGTAAATAGCACGACTGATCTGACCGAAGCGTATGTGCCCGCGAAAACCGATGTGGTGACCTACGTTAAAGGTTTCGCTGGCGAGGCCCAACAAACAGGCGCAGCCGCAGTTGATGCAGCAATTGCGTTTTGTGAGGGCAAAGGCGTTGGGCAAGGCAAAACACAATATCGCCTGCGCGACTGGGGTCTATCACGGCAACGCTATTGGGGTTGCCCAATTCCGGTTGCCCACTGTGATGCTTGTGGCGTTGTGCCCGAGCGCAAAGAAAACCTGCCGATCCGCCTGCCTGACGATGTTTCATTCGATATTCCAGGTAACCCGCTGGACCGTCACCCGACGTGGCGCGATTGCGATTGCCCATCGTGCGGTAAGCCAGCGCAGCGTGAAACAGACACTATGGATACATTCGTAGACAGTTCGTGGTATTACAGCCGCTTCACAAGCCCTAATGCGACCACTCCGATTGACAGTGACGAGGCTGCTTATTGGATGAATGTCGATCAATACATTGGCGGTATTGAACACGCGATTTTGCATCTTCTCTATTCACGATTTTTCGCACGCGCGATGCACATCACGGGTCATCTACCTGCAAGTGCGGTTGAGCCGTTTGACGCACTGTTCACACAGGGAATGGTCACGCATGAGATTTACCAAACCCGCGACGCCAAAGGCCGCCCAGTTTATCACCTGCCCGAGGATGTGACGGACGGCAAATTGGCGGATGGAACAGAAGTAGAGATCATTCCATCGGCCAAAATGTCAAAATCAAAGCGGAACGTAGTTGATCCACAAATCATCGTGGACACATACGGCGCAGATACCGCCCGCTGGTTTGTGCTATCAGACAGCCCGCCCGAGCGCGACGTTGAATGGACCGCATCTGGCGCAGAAGCAGCGCATAAATTCTTGGGACGTGTTTGGCGTTTGGCTCAGGACATCGCCCAATCCGACGCCCCCGCCAATGGCCAAGACGATGCACTGCTGCGCGATATGCACAAAGCCATTCATGATGTGACAGGAGGCGTGGAATCCTTCGGCTTTAACGCAGCGATTGCAAAAATTTACGGCTTTGTCGCGACGCTTTCAAAATCCAAAGCAGGTGCAGCTGCCAAGCAAGAAGCAATGCGCACTTTGGCCCAGCTGATCGCTCCGATGACGCCACATTTGGCCGAAGATATCTGGTCAGCCCTTGGGCAGACTGGCCTTGTTGTGACAGCACCTTGGCCTGTCGCTGACGAAAAGATGCTGGTAGATGACACCGTCACGCTGCCCATTCAGATCAATGGAAAGCGCCGCTCAGAAATTGCAGTCCCAGCAGACATGTCCAAAGACGAGATTGAAAAACTGGTGCTGGTGGACAATGCTGTGGTCAAAGCACTGGATGGCGGGGAGCCCAAAAAGCTTATCGTCGTTCCCGGACGGATTGTGAATGTTGTTATCTAGACGATCATTTTGTATCGGCGCGCCGCTCGCTCTTGGGGGGTGTGGATTTGCGCCGTTGCACAATGGCGCGGCAAAACGTGGTCAAATCGCATTTGATCCACCAAAGGACCGAGTGTCCTTTGACCTTCGAAACGCGCTTGAAGACCGGTTAGGCACAGCGCAATCCCCGTTATTCCGGCTTAGTTATAAAACTGAAATCCGTGAAGACGGCGTAGGTATCACAACGGATCAAATCACGACGCGTTTCAATGTAATTGGCCAAACTCAATATACTTTGCGACGGTTATCCGATGATAGCGTTGTGACAAGTGGCGTCGTAGACAGCTTTACCAGCTATGCCGCTACGGGCACCACAGTTGCGACGCAGACCGCACAGCTGGATGCGCAGCGCAGGTTGGTGGTGATCCTAGCGGATCAGATGACAACGCGTCTTCTTGTGTCTTTGTCATGAAGCTTTCCCCACGCGATACGGCCAGTTACTTTCGCAAACCCGACCCGCGCAAAGCGGGTGTTTTGATTTTTGGAACCGATGCTCTGCGTGTCGCGGATAAGCGGCAGCAGATCATCCCCGCTTTGGTTGGTCCAAACGCGGAAGAAGAAATGCGTATTTCGCGCATGAGTGGCGCAGACATCCGCAAAGATCCGGCGATGCTTTTAGACGCGCTCAAGGCCATCAGCTTTTTCCCCGGCCCACGTGTTGCGTTCGTCGAAGAAGCAAATGATCTCAGCGAGCGCGCTATTTTAGCTGCCTTGCAGGACTGGTCCGAAGGCGATGCGCAACTGATCGTGACCGCAGGCAATCTCAAGCCGACGTCGAAAATTCGCAAAGCTTTTGAAGCACACCCAAACGCCTATTCCGCTGCGATCTATGACAACCCGCCCACCCGCGAAGAGATTGAGCGTGATCTGGCAGATGCCGGTTTGCGCAATATTGACCGCGACAGCCTTGAGCATTTGACCGGCCTCGCAAACGAGCTTGAACCCGGTGATTTCCGTCAAACACTGACCAAACTTGTTATTTACAAATTGAACGACGACACCCCGCTTAGCCACGATGACATCGCCGCCTGTGCACCCACGTCCACCGAGGCCGCGCTTGACGATGCGCTCAATATCGTCGCGGAAGGCCGTAGCGAACAACTTGGTCCTGTTTTGCGAAAACTGCAAAGCCAAGGGGTGCAACCGGTTGGCTTGTGCATTGGCGCCACCCGACATTTCCGAACGCTGCACGCTACTGCCGTCAATCCGTCAAGCCTCTACATCAAAGGCCCTAAGGGCGATCAACTGCGCAGACAGGCCTCAAAATGGGGACGGAACAAACTTGAAGACGCGCTGCAATTGCTGATCAATACTGACCTACAGCTCAGGTCAGCTGATCAAGCGCCCCAAATGGCGTTGATGGAACGCGCCTTAATTAGACTAGCGATGATGGGAAGAAGATAAATGAAAGTTGTTGGTGCAATGGCAACCCGTGCATTTCGCGTGCTTTGGGTTTGTGAAGAACTCGGGATTGAATATGAGCACGTGCCTGCCCCCGTCCGATCTACTCAGGCGTTAGAGCTCAGCCCAACAGGCAAAATTCCTACCCTTGTTGTGGACGGCACCGCAATTACCGACAGCGTTGCGATCATGACCTACCTCACGGATAAGCACCAAGGCCTTACGTTTCCCACAGGAACAATTGAGCGCGCACAACAAGACGCGTATATGCATTTTATCATTGATGAGATCGACGGTGTTTTGTGGACGCATGCAAAACACACACACGCCCTGCCCCAGGATATGCGCATCCCAAATGTGACTGAGGCGCTGAAAGCCGAATTTGCGCAATCTCTTGACCGACTGGACGCACGGCTAACCGGCGCATTCTTGATGGGCGACACATTGACCTTACCAGATTTTCTGGCTGTTCATTGCCTGAACTGGGCCCGTGGTGTGGGCTTTCCAACGGGAAGCGACAAAGTCCAAGCATACGCCAAACGCTTGCGCGATCGGCCTTCGTTCAAAGCGGTACGTGCGCTGCCCTAAACCGCGGCAAGCGCCTCAACTGCGGCACGGCCCGCCCACCGACCTGTGGCAAGGCAGCCCGTCAATAGATACCCACCCGTTGGGGCATCCCAATCAATCATTTCGCCCGCGCAAAATGTGTTGGCCCGCGCGCGCAACATAAGATTGCTATCCAGTGCAGCCCAAGACACACCGCCGCTTGTGGAAATCGCCTCGTCAAGATCACGCGGCCCGTCGTGCCGAATTGGGACAGCCTTCAAAAGTGGCGCAAGATCATTAGGCAGAGGACGACCAAATTCTTGAAGCAACGCAAGGCGCGCGCCAGTGAGCTTGAGGCGCTTGCGAAGGTGGGAGGTCACACTGACCTTACCACGCCCACCAAGCTTTTGACGCAGCACATTAACAGACAAGTCAGGGAACAAATCAACCGTAAGCGGCGCACCATCGCGCATCGCTTTTGAGACAAGGTAAATACCGCCGCCCTCAATGCCCGCTTTTGAAATGGTAAATTCTGCCCGTTCGACCTGTCCACCCGCGTGCAAAGCAACCGCTTTAATGGGCGCACCAAAATGCGCCTCAACGTGCGAGGACCAATTAACCCGAAAGCCCATATTCATCGGCTGAAACGGGACGATATCTTCATCAGACAGTACCTCTGCCCAAGAACCGTCAGAACCAAGTTTGCGCCAACTCGCGCCACCCATCGCCAAAATAGTGACTTTCGCATTCACGTTCTGCGGGCCATCGGGAGTTTCAAAAACCGAAAACGCGCCGTCAAACCCTTTCCAACGCCAGCGGGTTTCGACGCGCGCATTTATTTCTGCCAACCACGCCCGAAGCAAGGGTGATGCTTTCATGGTTTTGGGAAACACCCGCTTGCTAGAGCCTGTAAAAAGCGGCTGACCCAATGATTGGGCCCACGCCTGAACTGCACGCGCATCAAAGTCACGCAATATTGGCGCAAGCCGATCTGCAGAGGGTCCAAAAGCCGCAAGCATCTCATCTAACGGCTCATCCTTAGTCAGGTTCAGACCAGATTTTCCCGCCATAAGAAATTTGCGTGCAACACTGGGTTTATGCTCGGCCAAGAGCACTGAGTACCCAGCCTTGCCCAACACATCCGCGGCCATCAACCCCGCGGGTCCTGCCCCTACCAAAAGTGCGTCAACGGCAGTTTCAGTCGTGCAATGGCTCACTTAACCGACCTGACACATACGCTTGATAGCATGGGCGTGCTCTTCACTGGCTTCAAGCGCATGGGCAACAAGCGCTTTGGCCTCGGCAATGGGATCTGTCGAAATGCGGTCAATCAATCCGAATTGCAGCGCGCTTTCCGCATCAATCTTCTGCCCTCCCATCAAAATCAACTTGGCGCGCGCAGGTCCCATCAATGCCACCATACGTGCGGGGTCCGCGTGTTGCGGCAAATAACCAAGCCGCATCACTGGATAGAAAAAATTCGCAGCAGGCACCGAGACACGTAAATCACAGGCCAGCGCGATGCCGAAAGCACCCCCCGCCAATGTGCCGTTCAACGCAGCAATCGTCATGCATGGCAACTTTGCAATTGCACTAGAGGCGCGGTCCCAAACATCAGATGTGGCAAGACCTTCTTTTGCGGCATCAAGATCGGCACCCGCGCTGAACACTTTACCTTCACCTGACAAAACCAGCGCGCGCGCGTCTTGGGCGCTTTCAGCGATATCCGCAATTTCGGCAAGCATATCATAAGTCAGCGCGTTGGCCTTATCAGGGCGGGCCAATGTAATGGTCCAAAGGCCGTTATCTTTGTCTAAACGTATCATATCGTGCCCTTCACGCTGTTATCACTTGCAGTCTGCGCACCGCGGACCAACATGACACTTAGCACTCCCTATTGCCAAAGAGGTACCCCGTTAATGCAACGTTTTCTTCTTAGTTCAGCTCTCCTCATTGGCACCACTGCGCCTGCTTTCGCAGATATCACGCCAGAACAACTTTGGGCGCGTTGGACTGAGGACATGAAAAGTGCCGCTGACACAGTCGTAATTAGTCAGTTCAATTTACTGGAAGACGGCATTTTGGTCGAAGGCCTAACGCTTGGCTTGGGCGCGCCTGAAGATGACGTCATGGCCAGCCTTGCGTATCCGCCACTGAAGCTGACACAGCGTTCGGGCGGCAATGTCGACATTTCCCTTGGTGGGCCAGTAGCCATTAGCGTTGTCGAAACATCTGACGATACCGGTCCAGTGAAGATCTTAGGCGAAATCGTCACGAGTGGCTTTAGCATGGTTGCCTCAGGCGACATCAACGATCTCAGCTATGTATATGATGCAGAGACTGTTGATTTTTCGGTCAATGCAATCACCGCAGAAAGTACGGACGTAGACGGTACCATTCGCGCCCAAGCGACCAATGTACGAGGCAACAGCACAGATAAAACCGGCGATCTGCGTACCGTTTTTCAAAGTATTTCTGCTGATGGGGTGGCGATTTCTGCCCGTTTTTCTGACCCAACCTCAGGCGGCGCATTTGACGTAAACGGACGCATACAAGAACCACAATTCACCGGATCAGCCACCAGCGCCGCTGGTACCTACCCACTGGCAAACCAAACGCCCTTCGCGCCGCAATCCTCGTTTGAAACCACATACAACACGGGACTGACGGATCTGGCGTTCTCGGCCCAAGATGGCACCGGATCATGGACCGGCACCGTACGACAAGCACAAAGCAGCATACGCGCTGCAAGTAGCGCAACACGCGTTGAATATAGCCAAGATGCCTCTGATATGACGTTCACGTTGGCAGGTGCGCTTCCGTTACCCATCAGCGCTACGCTTGATGAAGTCCGCGTCAAAGGCTCTGCACCGATTGCTTTTGCCCCCACTGAGCCGGAGCCAGACTATGCCATTGAAGCGGTCTTGGCAGGGCTAAAGATCAACGAAAGCGTCTGGAGCATTTTTGATCCACAGGGCGGTCTGGACAGGTCCCCCGCAACGATTTCAGTGTCTGTCTCTGGCACAGGTGAATTCACGAACGATGGGCGCGGGCCTTTTGCACCCAAAACTGCACGTCTAAACGACCTGACCCTGACAGCGCTTGGCGCCACAGCAACCGGTCAGGGCGACATGCGGTTTGTTGGCCCCGCAAACCCAATTGACCTGACGATGCCGGCGATGGCAGGCAAGACCGAGTTTACATTCAGTGGCGTCACAGAAGTCATGAGCACGATGGCCCAACTCGGCATCCTTGCACCCGAACAACTGTTTGGCGCGCAAATGATGATGGGGTTCTTCACGCGGCCTGCAGAAAACGGAACTGATTTGCAAACCACCATCGAGATGCGCGAAAATGGCGAGCAATATATCAACGGTCAGCGGGTTCGCTAAACTCGCCATTGCCTCGCACCACGCAACAACATCCGACTTGCTATTCTGGCAGGCACCACGTTACGCAACGCTGAACTTCAGACCAAGGAACACCTCATGCACGATTTGTCGCGACTAAGCCAAGCCCTGCTCGACGCTGCGAAACAGGCAGGCGCCGATGCAGCAGATGTGTTGACCGTTCAGGGCACTGCCGTTGAGATTGATGTGCGTGAAGGCAAGCTGGAACAAGCAGAACGATCCGAAGGGATTGATCTGGGCCTACGGGTTTTCATTGGTCAAAAGCAAGCATGCATCTCAAGTTCTGACAGCAGTGACCGCGCCATTTCTGAAATGGCAGAACGCGCGGTTGCGATGGCAAAAGTTGCGCCCGCCGATCCCTATGCAGGGCTTGCGGACCGCGCTCAGCTGGCGACAAACACAGATGTCGCCCACTTGGAATTGCATGACCCAAGTCCGGAGCCATCAGCCAAAACTCTGCAAGATGACGCGCAGGCCGCAGAAGAAGCGGCCCGTGCAATCAACGGCGTCGCACAAGTCCAATCCGCCTCAGCCAGCTACTCTGCACGTGACATCCATGTTGCAAACAGCCTTGGGTTCAATGCGGGTTACGCGCGCACAGACCGCTCAATCTCATGCGTGGCGATCAGCGGCACAGATCTTGAAATGGAGCGGGATTATGACTTTGACGCGCGTATTTTCCAAAACGAGCTACGCAGTGCCGCAGACATTGGCCGCGTTGCCGGTGAGCGCTGCGTTGAACGCACAGGCGCACGACAGCCTGCGACCGGAACATATCCAGTTCTGTTTGATGAGCGCATTTCATCAAGCCTGATTTCGCATCTTTTGTCCGCTGTGAACGGCGCTGGTATCGCACGCGGCTCGTCATGGCTGCGCGATGCATTGGGCCAACAGGTCTTGCCACAGCATCTATCAATCACAGAGAACCCGCACCGCGCCCGTGTGTCCGGAAGCCGTGTGTTTGATGCCGAAGGACTGCCCACAAAGCAGCGCGCTATTGTCGAGGCAGGCACCCTGACAGGCTGGACACTTGATCTGGCTACTGGGCGGCAGTTGGGGTTGGAAAGCACAGCCAACGCGATGCGCGGCACGTCATCGCCGCCGCGTCCAGGCACGACCAACATCAGCCTTACACAAGGCACACAAAGCCGCAGTGACCTAATCCGCGATATGGGCACCGGCCTTTTGGTAACATCGATGATTGGCTCAACCATCAACCCAAATACCGGCGACTATTCACGCGGGGCATCCGGCTTTTGGGTGGAGAACGGTGAGATCGCGTATCCCGTGAACGAGTGCACCATCGCGGGCAATCTCAAGGCAATGCTTGGCACGATTATCCCTGCAAATGACGCGCACGCGCATCTAAACTACGTAGTGCCATCGCTGCTTGTTGACGGGATGACATTAGCAGGTGCCTAGCGATTTAGAATTATTGGCCACCGCCGCCCGAGAGGCTGGAAAAATCGCGCGTGGTTTTTTCAAATCTGACGCACAAGTCTGGGAAAAATCTGACAACGCGGGCCCCGTCACTGAGGCGGACTTGGCCGTAAACCAAATGCTGGAAAAGACATTGCCCGCAGCGCGTCCCGATTACGGGTGGCTGTCCGAGGAAACCGAGGATGACACCTCACGACGCAATAAATCACGCGTTTTCGTAATTGACCCAATTGACGGCACACGCGCGTTTATCGCGGGCTCTGATACGTGGGCACATTCGCTAGCTGTTGTCGAAGACGGCAGGCCCGTTGCGGCGGTGGTCTATTTGCCGATGCTCGACAAAATGTACACCGCGTCCCGTGACGTGCCTACCAAATTGAACGGTCAGGAAATCAAGGTAAGCGGGCGCACCGAAATCAGCGGCGCCACTGTGCTGGCGGCCAAGCCAAACTTTGACCAACACCACTGGCGCGGTGAAGTGCCTGATGTTGAGCCTGCATTTAGATCATCACTTGCCTACCGATTGGCGCTAGTGGCGGAGGGTCGTTTTGATGCGATGCTTACTTTGCGCCCGACTTGGGAATGGGACGTAGCCGCAGGCAGCCTGTTGGTTACACAAGCAGGCGGCATTGTCACAGGCAGGCACAATGAAGAACCTGTGTTCAACAATGCGACACCACAGCTTTCTGGCATGGTTGCGGCAGGGCCAACGGTTCACAAAGAGCTTATTAAGGCACTCGCCTGATCCATCATTTACGCGCTTTGCCTGCGGCATTATGGTACGTACAACATTATCTACCCCCAAGCGGAGAAACCAATGACACAACGCCTACACCTCGTTTTCGGCGGAGAGCTTATCGACCCCACGAAGAATGCCTTCAAAGATGTAAACGATATTCACATCGTCGGAATTTTTCCAAACTATGAAGCCGCGTATAACGCATGGAAATCCGAGGCCCAGCGCACCGTAGACAATGCGCACATGCGTTACTTCATCGCGCATTTGCACCGTCTGCGTGATGAGGCAACACCCACCTCATCGACAGAAGAACTCGGGCTTTAAGGCCGACGTGATCCGCACAGCCCTCCCTTCTGGCCAACCGGGCGTAACCCGTGGCCCCAAGGATTGGCCTGCGCGACCTAGCGGAGCTCTGATACTGGCGCTGGACCCAAGCGGGCACTACAGTCAGGCAATTCACGCGCTTGAACCGTTGCTCCGTAAGGAACGAGGCGATGGCACGTTTGTGATTTTTAATCCGCACACACCGACCCATCTTGACGAAGTGCTGGATGCACGGATCGGCAAAACACTAAAACACTGGACGCCAGATTTAGTCGTGTGGGCGGGCGACGCAAGCTGCGCAACCAGTGTGCAAAAAATCAGTGCGGCGGGTATTCCACAAACGCTGTTGAACCTAAGCGAGGCCGCTGCGGAAAGACGTGGCTCACGATGGCCATTCGGGCTTCGCAAATCCGTATTTGCGCATTTTGACAAAATTTGCACCCTCAATCGTGAGGCCGCCAACGCTGTGATCAAGAACGGCGCAAATGCAGACGCAGTGCGTAAGACGGGTCAGCTCCGTCCACTATCAACGCCTCTGCCTGCCGCACCTCAAGACATTGAACGTTATGCAGCCCACCTGCACAACCGTCCAGTTTGGCTGGCTATTGATGCAGGACCACGCGATATGCAGCGCATTTCCAAAGCCCACCGCACGGCAATGGCAAACAACCATCGGTTACTTCTGATCTTAATGCCCCAGAATGATGCTGCTGAAACCGCAGCGAAATTCGCAGAAAACGGATGGAACGTGGCGCTTAGTAGCCAGATCGAGACAATATCAGAAGCCAGCCAGGTCCTAGTTGTGGATACTGACCAAGACCCGGGCATTTGGTTGAGACTGTCGCCAGTTGTCTTTATGGGTGGCAGCTTTGATGGGATGTGCTGTTCCCCCATGGACGCAGCCTCGCTCGGGGCGGCGATCATACACGGTGAAAGCACCGCGCCACATGGGGATGCCTTTCGGTCACTGGCCAAAATGCAAGCCACACATCCCGTGCGCAGTGACGCAGATTTAGAACGCGCTGTGATCGAGCTGCAGGCCCCAGACAGACAGGCGACGCTTGCACACCGTGCATGGGATGTCGCAACCCAAGCTGCACCTGTTGTTGACGGGGTACTTGCGATACTGAACGACCAACTTGATGCAATCGGGGTCTGACAGATGCGCGCGCCTTCATTTTGGTACCGGCCAACAGATATTCGTGGTGCGTTATTGTCACCTTTGGGGTCGCTGTACGCTTTGGCGACCAAGCGCCGTGTTGCACAGCCCGCCAAAACCAAACCGCAGGCCAAGACCATTTGTGTCGGCAACATTAACGCAGGTGGCACAGGCAAAACACCGACTACCATTGCACTCATTCGACAAATAACCGAGCGCGGCAACAGCGTCGCTTGCTTGTCCCGCGGCTATGGGGGCAGCCTTGAAAGGCCTATCCTAGTCACCCCCCAACATACTGCTGATCAAGTAGGCGATGAGCCTTTGTTGCTTTCTGCTTTTGCCCCAACGATTGTAGCCAAAGATCGATCAGCAGGGGCCGCTTTGGCAGATACACTTGGGGTTGATGTCATCTTGATGGATGACGGCTTTCAGAACCCTGATGTTTCCAAGGACGCAAGTATTGTTGTCGTTGACGCCGTAAAGGGCTTTGGCAATGGTCGGACAATACCTGCTGGACCGCTACGCGAACCGGTTCAAGCGGGACTGAAACGGGCGGATTTACTACTTTCTATCGGGCCACAGCCGGCACAGAAAACCTTTGAGGAGCAATGGGGGAAAACCATCCACTGCCCGCATGTCACAGGACATCTTGTCCCACTACAAACCGGTATGGTCTGGACCGATCTGCCAGTGCTGGCCTTTGCAGGTATCGGTCACCCAGAGAAGTTTTTTGCCACACTGAAAGCTACTGGCGCGGATATAAAGCGCGCCGAAGCTTTGGCCGATCACCAACCACTAACACCTACCCTGATGGCCCGTCTTGAGGCAGAGGCCCGCGCCCTGCCTGCACAATTGGTCACAACGGAAAAAGACGCCGTGCGATTGCCCGACGCCTTTAGGAGTAAAGTGTTAGCTTTGCCAGTACGACTTGCATTTCACGACAAGGCTGAAATTAACGCGTTGCTGGATCGGCTCGGACTTTAGTTCAACTTTTCATCGATGATTGACTGAAACTCAGCGAAGTTCATGTTTGAGTAGGTCCGCCCATCAATAACAAAAGACGGCGTCGATGAGATGCCGTCACGGGCGGCATTTGCCTCGTACCAAGCCACAAGCGTTTCAGCCTGCTCTGCGTCATTGAGGCAGGCGTCCAATTGATCGTTGTTCATCCCGGCTGTACGGCCAATCTTGCGCAAGGCATCCGCGATGGCGACGGGGTCTTGCAGACGCGCCCACTCAGATTGCTGTGCATAAAGTTCAGTGGTGATGCCGAAGAACTTTTGCTCGCCACCACATCGGGCCACCATTGAACCCCAAAGCCCGAAGCGATCAAAATACACTTCGCGGTAGGTGAATTTCACTTTGCCCGTATCGATGTAGTCCGTCTTCAATTGCTTGAACGGGCCTTCGTGAAAACGCGCGCAATGCGGACATGTGTAGCTGGCGTACTCAATGATCTCGACGGGTGCATCATCCGCACCAAGGGTCATCTCTTGTACCCCGTCCACCATTGCTACTGTCTCAACTGCTGCCTCGGCAGGCTCGCTTGAGCCGCCAAAATACCAACCAGCCCCCCCGGCAACCGCTACGATTACGGCTGCTATTGCCAGAAAACCTTTGTTCATCTTACTCACCTATTCTTGCGCTTTGACTTGTGCATAACATTGGCCCCAAGCGCGGCAAGCGCAAGGCGCAATCCATCATCCGCGACATCAGACACGACATTGTCAGCAGCTTTGGTAACTTCGGCGGGCGGCTGTGCCTTGGCCGTTTGTGAATCCCCGAATTGAACCCTACCCTGATTAAAGCCCGTTGGCGCGGTTTGCGTAATCCGGATTTTTGCAATGGCATTGTAGCCGTAACATGCATTAACCTTATCTTGGATTTGCGGCACTTGCATCTGCAACAGCGAAGCATGCGCGCCTGTTGTCAAAATAGTCAGCGTCCCACCAAAACCACGACCAAACTTTACTTCAATCGGCACAGCACATTGCGCAATATCTGCGCCAACGATCTCTTCCCAATTGGTCAGTAGGCGTGTTTGCGCGAACCCACGGCTTTCCGACGCATTTCTAATGCGCTTTTGCAAAAGAGAGGACGTCGTCTTGAAGCCTTTGGTTGTAGAGTATCGCCGCATGGGATTATTGTTCCGACTGAATTTGGCTCTAATTTATGGTGCAGACGCAAGATACTGCGCTCCGAATCTGTCCGATCTTACCAAAAAGGCGTCCCTTTGTGACACACCCAAACAGCGACGACCTACTGCAATGGTATGACATCAACGCCCGTGAAATGCCATGGCGCACGCCACCCGCTGCAAAGCAAGCTGGCGTAAAGCCCGATCCATACCGTGTGTGGATGTCAGAAATCATGTTGCAACAGACCACTGTTGCGACAGTCCGTGACTACTTCATCAAATTCACAAACCGCTGGCCAACAGTCGATGACCTTGCTGCTGCGCAAGACGCTGATGTCATGGCCTATTGGGCGGGTCTTGGATACTACGCCCGCGCGCGCAACTTGCTCAAATGCGCACGCGCAGTCTCCCAACTCGGTGCGTTCCCCCAAACCTATGATGAGCTGATTAAACTACCCGGCATCGGCCCCTATACTGCCGCCGCAGTATCCTCGATTGCGTTCGATGAGCCGTCACCTGTGATGGACGGCAATGTTGAGCGCGTGGTGGCACGCCTCTTTGATATTCATACGCCTCTGCCTGTCGCAAAACCTGAACTATATGCCAAAACAGCTGAGTTGACGCCACGCGCCCGTGCAGGGGACTACGCCCAAGCCGTCATGGATTTGGGCGCCACCATTTGCACCCCAAAGAACCCCGCTTGCGGCATTTGCCCATGGCGGACACCCTGCTTGGCGCGTCAAAACGGAACTGCCCCAGAACTGCCCAAGAAGACGCCCAAAAAGCCTAAACCAAGCCGCCACGGGATTGCCTATGTGGTTCGTAGCAATACAGGCGCGTTACTGCTCGAAACCCGTCCCGAAAAAGGTCTACTTGGCGGTATGCTCGGCTGGCCTACCAGTGACTGGGGCGACGAGCCATCGCCCGCACCACCGCTTGATATGACATGGACGAAAGTGAACGCACAGGCCCTGCATACCTTTACCCACTTTCATCTGCGATTGGACGTAATGGTCGCAACAGTTGAAGGTTTACCGATGGTTTCAGGCCGCCATTGGGTTGAAAAGCATGCGTTTGAACCATCGGCCCTGCCCACTGTAATGCGCAAGGTTTGGAATATCGCCCGCGAGGCATAACGCCATATTTGAGCCTAAAGCTGTTTTTAATATACTGTAGCTAAGTAAATGTTTCGGAGGGTTCTCAAATGGCATCATCATTCAGCAAAGCGCTGCCTTTTTGGCTATCGCTCGGGCTGATCCCATTGATCTGGATCGGTGCAGTATTTGGTGGCGTTTGGGTTTTCGCCTTACCAATTGCCGCGTGGGATCTCTTTTCGATCGTTGATGCTTTCGCTGGATTGAACGAGCAAAACGAGGATCCACAAACCTCAGACACATATCTGTTTTGGTACCGCTTAATCACACTGATTTGGGCGCCAGTACAGTTTTGCACGCTCTTTGGTGTGCTTTGGTTCACGCTACACTCTGGGCATCTGGCCACTTGGGAAGTGGTCTTTTTGTTTGTCGGGATGGGCGTGATTACCGGTACCGTTGGCATCAACTACAGTCATGAGCTGATGCATCAAAAGCCCAAGATTGAGCGTGTTTTGGCGGACATCTTGTTGGCCATGGCGCTCTATTCACACTTTCGGTCGGAGCACCTTTTGGTTCACCACCGCTACGTTGCTACCCCGCGTGACCCTGTTACCGCACGATATAACGAGGGGTTTCACAGATTCTTCCCACGTGTTTTGCGGGCGTGTTGGCAGTCAGCATTTAGGGCAGAAGCGGCGATGCTTGCTCGCAAATCCAAAACTTGGACGCACCCCAGCAACCCGTTTTTCAAATATTGGGCACTGCAATTGGGCATGCTTACGCTTGCCTTTGTGCTGGGTGGTTTTGTCGGGGTCGGGTTATTTGTGTTGCAAGCCGCCGTGGCCATTTGGCAGCTCGAACTGGTGAATTACATTGAACACTACGGCCTGACGCGGGCGCATATTGGTGACGGCAAATATGAGCATGTAAAGCCACATCACTCGTGGAACGCAGCGCAAAAGGCATCAAACTGGCTTCTGATAAATCTTCAACGGCACTCAGATCATCATTACAAACCTGACCGCCGGTTTCCGCTTTTACAGAATTACAGCACAGAAGAGGCCCCGCAATTGCCGTACGGTTACCCCGTGATGACAATGCTGGCCATGATCCCACCCCTTTGGCGTAGGCGCATGAACCAGCGTGTCCGGCAATGGCGCAAACAGCACTATCCACAGATCACAGATTGGCAGCCCTATAATGACGGTTCAAATCCGCCGCCCCGCTAAACAAAAAAACCCCCGTCGCTTTTGAAAAGCAGACGAGGGTAAGGTGTGCGCTGGCGTGAAAAATCGCAAGCGCTGGCGGTAACTGTTGTAAACTTAGGGGGTTTAGATGTTCTTCATCTCAGCGCGAATTTGCTGACGCAGAACATCAATTGGCATCTTTTGACCTTCGTTTTTGTAGTGCCAATAGGTCCAGCCGTTGCAGCTTGGCGCGCCCTCAATCGCGGCGCCTACTTGGTGGATAGACCCCTTCACATCGTGCGCAACCAGTGTTCCGTCAGCACGTACTTTTGCGACCTGACCACGTGGCGATGTAAGAACTTCGCCCGGACGCAACATGCCGCGCTCAACAAGCTGGCCGAACGGCACACGTGGCTCAGCACGCTTTGATTGCGTAACCTGAAGCGCATCTTTGTCAAACTTACGAACCGCAGCGATACGTTTTTCAGCAACTGCACGGTACTCAGCTTCACGCTCAATGCCGATAAACTCGCGGCCAAGCATCTTGGCAACAGCGCCCGTTGTGCCCGTGCCGAAGAATGGGTCAAGAACCACATCACCTGGATTTGTCGTCGCCACCAAAACACGGTGCAACAGGCTGTGCGGCTTTTGTGTTGGATGCGCTTTGTCGCCGTTTTCGTTCTTAATGCGCTCATGGCCCGTGCAAATTGGTAAGACCCAATCAGAGCGCATCTGAACACCTTCGTTCAACGACTTCAGCGCCTCATAGTTGAACGTATATTTGCTGGCTTCCTGCTTTGACGCCCAGATCAACGTCTCATGCGCGTTGGTCAGGCGTTTACCGCGGAAATTCGGCATTGGGTTAGACTTGCGCCACACTACATCGTTCAAAATCCAGAACCCTTGGTTCTGCAGTTCAGCGCCCATGCGGAACACGTTGTGGTAACTGCCAATCACCCAGATCGCACCATTTGGCTTGAGCAAGCGGCGTGCCGCAGCAAGCCAGTCACGTGTAAAGCGGTCATATGCTTTAAAACTGTCGAACTGATCCCAATCGTTATCAACCGCATCGACCTTAGAGTTGTCCGGCCGGTGCAACTCACCCTTCAATTGCAGGTTATAGGGTGGGTCTGCGAAAATCAGGTCTACACTGTTCTCAGGCAGTGCATTCATCCGCTCAATGCAGTCGCCGTCCAAAATAGTATTGAGGGGCAGCGCCGCCTGGGCTGCCTTTGTTTTTGTCTTTGTCATGTCTGCCTCATAGTGCCACGTTGTGTGGTCATTTGTTTCTACCAACATGAGTCAGAGACGATTCGTGGTCAATTTCTTTTTTGAATCAATATGTTAGAAAAATTTGTTGTCACAACATATTGTGTACTGGTTTGAACGAACGTCTATGGTGTGGGGTTACACCAAGATTTTGGAGCGCCTCTCGATGCGCCTTAGTCGGGTAACCTTGGTTCTTTTCCCACCCATATCCCGGGTACTGTTGCGCTAAAGACAACATGAGATGATCGCGTCGCACTTTTGCAACAATGGACGCCGCCGCAATCGACTGTGAAATGGCATCGCCTTTGACAACTGCACGGGCAGGCACCGCAAGATCGCGCGGGATTAGATTGCCATCAACCAGCGCAAAATCTGCCGGTACATTGAGACCCGCGACAGCACGCTCCATCGCAAGGTGACTGGCGCGCAAAATGTTTAACTCATCAATTTCCTCCACACTCGCCTCGCCAATAAATACATCAGCGATCTGCGGCAAAAGCTCAGCAAGGGCGTTGCGGCGTTTCAGCGGCACTTTTTTACTGTCGTTCAGCCCATCTGGAATATTGCTTGGATCAAGCCACACTGCCGCTGCAACGACCGGTCCTGCAAGAGGCCCTCTGCCCACTTCATCCACGCCGATGATGCGCGCGTGGCCTGATGTGTAAAGTTCACTTTCAAGATCGAATGTGGGGAATGTTTTCATAGTCTTCCTAAACCAAAAACGGCCGCCCGAGACCAGAGCGGATCACAGGCGGCCCAAACAGTTTGGTGGGCTTAACGAATAACGCGGTAGCCATCCGACCGTAGGCAGCGCAAATCATACCCCTTGCGCGTGTTGCCCCGCGCATTTTTGAACCGTGTCGTGCAATAACGGGGCAATGATCCTGCTGCTGCATAGTGACGCTCCAGACAGCCCCGCGCCACAACACGTCGTGTGCCTTGATTATTCTCTAAGCGGCGAACACAGCGTCCTGGAAGAGCAACCGGTTGGCGGACAACACGCGGTTTTGTGGTGTGTTGCTTTTTCTTTTCAGACTTTCTTTCGTGCTCGATCCCGACAGCGATGATCGCAAATAATGCCAAAGCACCAAGCACCTCAGCAACATCGGAGCCGCCTGCTCGTGCAGGGGTCGCGGATGCCGAAATTGATGTGGTGCCAATAGAAATTGCGGTAACAGTAGTAATCAAGAAACGTTTCATTTGGGTGCTCCATACGTTGAATTGTGCTTGGGACGGCCCGCAAGCATGATGAAGCGACCATGCTCAGCAGTCACAATGTTGCTCAATATCGCCGAGCTGTTAGGCGATAACCCGCGCGCTGTTATTGAATATCCGCGACGAGTGACGCTTTATGATAGGTATGAAAATTCTTATCGCATTGTTATTTACCGCTGTTCTTACCGTGCCTGCTCAGGCAGCCTGTTACGCAGACTATAAAGCCAAGCAGGATGATCCATTGAGGCTTCATTACGGCGTGGCACAAGTACCCGACGATAGCTGCAACGTCGCAGCCGCTGCAAAAGTGCTGGCCGCACGTCTTGAACAGAAAAACTGGACACTGCTAACGGTTCTGTCTGTTTTTAGTGAGGCGCAACTCAACACAAAAGAGGAGGCTGCTGGTGCGTTCTTCCTCCGTTACTGATGCCCGCGTTTTGGGAAGCCGCACAGTGGCAATTGGCATCACCAGTGTGATCGTCATTTTGCTGTTGGCTGCGTTCCTTTTGGTTTTTATACTGCCAGATGCCGGAATGTTCAACGCGCGTGTTGAAGCACTTTTTATTGCAAACGACGATCTAACGTCAGGCGCAGAAATCAAGCTTCTGGAAATACTCGCGGGCTCTGGCACTGCGTTCTCTGAAACCCTCGCAAGCTACCGGATGGTTATCTTGGTGCTGCTCATTTTTGCGACCGCTCTGCTTATTGCCGCACTCACTTTTTTGCTAATGCTTGTGGGCTTGAACAAACGCATGGCGACAATTGAGCGTACAGGCATGGAAGTGAACAGCCTGTTGATTAGCCGCGAGGAAAACACGGTTTACCTCAACAATATGGAATTTAAGCTTACCCCTGCGGCGATCGAAACCCTAAGTGTCTTGGCCGAAGCGCGTATGGACGGAGACATCCTGAACGGGGCCGAACTGGAGGCGATGATATCTGGGCGCCTTTCATCAGATTGCGACGAAGCGGCAGGCGCAACACGGATCAAACGCCTTCGAGATGCGCTAGGCAACCAAATGGTAAGCGAGTTACTGGTCAAAAACATCGCGCGCAAAGGCTATATGCTGTCGATCGATAGCACCGTCATCAGAATGGTATAGTTGGCGGCCCCGGCAGGATTCGAACCTGCAACCTGCCCCTTAGGAGGGGCTGCTCTATCCTGCTGAGCCACGGGGCCGTGCGAATGTGACCATCGGATAAATGCCTGCTCCATTCAACCCTTGGACTTTGTTAATGATAGCCGCTAACATTCAACAGATTGACATACTGAGGGACGACCACTGTGACGTCTAAAAGGCCACTTACCCTGCGCGATGTATCTGAAGCATCGGGCGTTTCTGAAATGACTGTTAGCCGCGTGCTACGTAACCGCGGGGATGTATCGACCTCTACCCGCGAGAAGGTTTTAGCCGCCGCCAAAGAGCTTGGTTATGTTCCCAACAAAATCGCAGGCTCACTTGCATCGCAGCGGGTCAATCTAGTTGCAGTCATCATTCCATCGATGTCCAACATGGTCTTCCCAGAAGTGATGATGGGCATTAGTGAAGTGTTGGACCAGACTGACTTACAGCCAGTTGTCGGCATCACACATTACAAGCCCGGCAAAGAAGAACAGGTCCTTTTCGAGATGCTGTCATGGCGTCCTTCGGGCGTTATCATCGCCGGCCTTGAACACTCTGATGCGTCCCGGGCCATGATGAAGGCAAGTGGCATCCCAATCGTCGAAATTATGGACGTAGATGGCACACCCGTCGACAGCTGCGTTGGGATTTCGCACAGGCGCGCTGGCCGAATGATGGCTAAGGCAATTGCGAAAGAAGGATATAAACGGATTGGTTTTCTTGGCACCAAAATGCCCATGGACCACCGCGCCCGCAAAAGGTTTGAAGGGTTCACAGAAACGCTTGCAAAGCACGGTATTGAGATCGCAGATCAGGAATTTTACGACGGCGGCTCAGCCCTTGCTAAGGGCCGCGAGATGACAGAGGCAATTCTGTCGCGTACGCCCGATTTGGATTTCCTTTATTATTCAAATGACATGATTGGTGCGGGTGGCCTCCTGCATTTGCGCGAGAAGGGCGTTGATGTTCCGTCCGATGTGGGGCTGGCGGGTTTTAACGGGGTTGAGTTGCTGCAAGGCCTACCTGCCAAGCTGGCGACGATGGATGCGTGCCGTCTTGAAATTGGTCGCAAAGCGGCAGAAATCATCGCCGCACGCTACAGCGCGGATGCACCCCAAGACCCACAGATCATTGAGCTTGAGCCGGTAATCTCAGCAGGGGACACTCTACACAGGTAATTACCGACCCGGGATGGTGCCGCGCTTTTCGCCCGCGCCGTCCCACGTCTCAATCAACTCAACAGCCTCTGCGGCGGTATCGACAAAGCGGAACAGATCCAGATCATCAGCAGCAATCGTGCCCGCATCCGCCAATGCGTCCCAATTGATAATTTTTTCCCAAAACGCGCGACCAAACAGTAAGAATGGCACGCGCTCCATCCGGCCTGTTTGAATAAGCGTCAGTGCCTCAAACAGCTCATCAAGGGTGCCAAAACCACCCGGAAACACGGTGATCGCTTTGGCGCGCATCAAAAAGTGCATCTTGCGGATCGCAAAATAATGAAAGTTATAACAAAGCTCGGGCGTCACATATTCATTCGGCGCTTGTTCAAACGGCAACACAATATTCAGACCGATTGATCGGCCGCCCGCATCAAGCGCACCGCGATTTCCGGCCTCCATGACGCCGGGGCCACCACCCGTGACGATCATGTTCTCACCATCACTGCCCTTAAGGGTCATCAGCCGGGCAAACTCGCGCGCCTCGTCATAAAACACCGATAGATCAGCGAGCGTTTTGGTACGGGCCTCAGCCTTTTTTGATGGCTCAACAATGCGCGCACCGCCAAACATCACGACCGTTGATTTGACGCCTTCTTCATCCAGACCAAGTTCGGGCTTTAGCAACTCAAGCTGAAGGCGCATGGGGCGCAACTCTTCACGGCACATAAACGCGTCATCAGCAAACGCTAGCGCATAACCAGGGCTGCGCGTTTGTGGCGTATCAGGGATATGGCTGGCGGCTTCACGGTCTTCGGTACTGCCGCGTAAAGTATGCTTGCGGTGCTTCGTCATAGAATGGCCTTCCTGATTGCGCCGATTACCCCTTGTGTCTATATCCACCGATAATCTGTGACCAGTCACCAATTGGAGAGACACATGTCAAACGCCCAACTCGAGACCGCCATTGAAGCTGCATGGGATGCACGTGATACCATCACACCGTCCACCACTGGCGAAACCCGCGATGCCATTGAAAGCACATTGGCTGCTTTGGATAGCGGCAAACTGCGTGTCGCTGAAAAGACCGATGATGGCAGCTGGCATGTGAACCAGTGGGCGAAAAAGGCCGTACTTTTGGGCTTCCGCATCAAAGACATGGAACAGCACGAAGGTGGCCCACAAGGCGCTGGCTGGTGGGATAAAGTTGACAGTAAATTCAAAGGCTGGGGCGACGCTGAGTGGAAAGACGCAGGCTTCCGCGCGGTGCCAAACTGTGTTGTGCGCAAATCAGCGTTTATCGCGCCAGGTGTTGTGTTGATGCCATCATTTGTGAACCTCGGTGCTTATGTCGACGAAGGCACCATGGTTGATACATGGGCAACTGTTGGCTCCTGCGCGCAAATCGGCAAAAACGTTCACCTGTCTGGCGGCGTTGGCATCGGCGGCGTGTTGGAGCCAATGCAGGCCGGCCCGACAATCATTGAAGACAATTGTTTCATCGGCGCGCGCTCTGAAGTTGTTGAGGGCTGCATCGTGCGCGAAGGCTCTGTTTTGGGTATGGGTGTGTTCATTGGCCAATCGACAAAGATCCTTGACCGCGAAACAGGCGATGTCTTTTACGGCGAAGTGCCCGCAGGTTCCGTTGTTGTCGCAGGCTCAATGCCGTCCAAAAACGGCGTGCACCTTTACTGTGCCGTGATCGTGAAAAAGGTGGACGCAAAAACCCGCTCAAAGACATCTATCAACGAGCTGTTGCGTGACTGATAAACCCAAAAAAGAAAAGCGTCCCCACTTCGCCTATACCTTGCTGGTCCAAGTGGGCCGCAAGGATGGCGACGGCTTGCCAGACGGGGCAACCGGCGGGGCGCTTATGCTTTATTCATCGGGCGTTGATGAGGCCGAAGCAGTACGAGAGGCCGTTGCTATCTTGAAGCAAGCAGACCTCGCCCCATTGGATGTTTCCGGCTATGGCACGCTTGAAGAACGTCTTGCTGAAGGGCACAATATTTCGGATGATGAGCGCGCCTTGATGCAGCGCGCCTTGGACGAAAACTCGGTCGTTGTGGCACAACTAACCCCATTCTTTGACGAACAGAAATAACTGGGGCCAACGTGCCTTACTGCGGGTTCGTTCCAAACCATTTTCGATAAAGGCGCGCGTAGGTTCCATCTTCGCACAAGCGCAGCAGCAGCCTGTTCACGGGCTCTGCAAGACTGCTACCCGAGGCCAGAGCAAAGCCATAGTTTTCGCGCATAAACACAGGCCCCGCCATCTGTCCGACACCCTCACCTATCATTGAGGTGTAGTAGGTCAAAACTGGACTATCGAAAACCGCAGCGTCTGCTTTGCCGCTTTCAAATGCCTCAAGCAGACCGCCCAACCCTTCATACCCAACATGGCGGATATCGCGCCCATCCAAAAACGCCGCCGCGGTCGAACCTTCAACTGTTGCAACCCGCTGCCCATAAAGATCATCCGGTCCGTTAATCGATGATGTAATCGCATTCACCGTCAAAACCGATGTAATTTTCGCCACAAAAACAGACACAAGAAACAACGATGCAACCACCAGAAATGTGCCCAAAATGCGCCCCAAAGCGGTCCGTGGTACCCGCTCCTCAAAGCCACCATTCACCACCAGATTAAGCGCCCACCAAAACGCCGGAAACGCCATCTGTTTGGCGGTGCCTTCAAAATACGGCTGCGCATTACGTTCAAGGCGCCACATGATCATGCCGCCGCCAAACAACAACGCAAACGCCCCGATGACCGCCAGCAACACATCCGTCGAAAACAGAATGGACCAGATGCTAAGGCTATTGCCACCCGCCGGCACCATGATCTGTAAACCGCTGGCAAAAATAGGGCGCGAGAAATCAAATGCTTCTTCTCGCGCAGACGTAACCGAGATGTTCGCAACTGCTAAATCCGCTCGCCCTGTCTCAACTGCGTCCAGCATATCCGCAAACTGCTCAAACCGGATAATTTTGGTTTCACGGCCAATACCCTGAGCCACTTCACTCCACAGATCGACACTAAATCCGGTCTCTTTGCCCCCTTCCACAAGTGAAAAGGGTGCACGCGTGACTGTCGCGACGACAATGGGGTCAAATGACTGGGGGGTGCCAACGGTTGGCAAAACAATCAAAGCAAGGGTAACAAAAAACTGATAAAACATGCCAAATACCTAACTCAGCAAAGCGCCATTGCAAAGGCTCAAGCGTGACACCTGTGCTTAGGTTTGCATCCGCCTACGCCCGGCGGTAGGTAAAGCTGTCTACAACAGTCAGGTGCGCTAATGTCCCCAGTCGATCCCGTTCAGCTTACCGCCGATCTTGTGCGTTGCCCCAGTGTAACGCCCACGGAAGGCGGCGCGCTTGTGTTGCTTGAAAAGCTACTTTCTGAGGCGGGGTTTGAATGTAGCCGCGTTGACCGTGGTGAGACCGCAAACCTATTCGCCCGTTGGGGAACCAAAGGCCATAGCAAAACGTTTGGCTTTAATGGTCACACGGATGTGGTTCCAATCGGCGACGCAGTCGCCTGGAAATTTGACCCTTTTGGCGCCGAGGTTGTGGACGGTACGATGTATGGCCGTGGCACAACTGACATGAAATCAGGCGTAGCAGCATTTGCAGCAGCCGCCATTGACCACGTTCGCGACACACCGCCCGACGGCTCGTTGATTTTGGCAATTACAGGCGACGAAGAAGGCCCCGCATTGGACGGAACCATCGCTTTGCTAGAGTGGATGGACGCACAGAACGAACAGATGTCCGTCTGCCTTGTTGGTGAGCCGACCTGCCCTGATGAGATGGGTGACATGATGAAAATTGGGCGTCGCGGTTCGCTCACTGCGTGGTTCACGGTGACTGGCAAACAGGGGCACGCGGCGTACCCGCATCGCGCCAACAACCCGCTTCCTGCCATTGCGCGCCTCGTTGACCGCATCGCAAGCCATGAGCTGGACCAAGGTAGCGATCACTTTGACCCATCGACCATCGCCGTCGTCACAATCGATACGGGCAACCCCGCAACAAACGTCATACCTGCCGCGGCAACAGCCGCTGTGAACATCCGGTTCAATGACCTGCACAGCGGTGAAACTGTTTCTGAATGGCTGCATGCCGAGGCCGCCGAAATAAGCAAGGCCTTCGAAATTGACGTTTCAGTAGACATCAAGATCAGCGGTGAGAGCTTCATCACGCCTCCGGGTGCACTATCCGATATGGTGGCCGCCGCTGTTCAGGCTGAGACAAACCGCGTACCGACGCTGTCCACGTCTGGCGGCACGTCCGATGCGCGCTTTGTCAAAGATCATTGCCAAGTTGTTGAATTTGGGCTGGTTGGCAAATCAATGCACCAAGTCGATGAACACGTTGAGATTGCCCATATCCACCAACTCAAAACAATCTATGCACGCATCCTTCGGGATTACTTCGCATAGCAGGACGTGATAAGCCTCGGCCTATGAGCACACTTCCTACACGCGCCGATCTGCTACAATGGATCGAAGATAACCCGACCCGATCCAACAAGCGCGATATCGCGCGTGCGTTTGGCATCAAAGGGGCTGCCCGCATCGACCTAAAGCGAATGCTCAAAGAGCTTGAAACAGAGGGTCATCTGGCCAAGCGCAAGCGCAGTTATTCTGATCCTGAAAAGTTACCGCCCGTCTCTGGGTTGCAGGTGCTTGCACCAAACGCTGATGGTGACCTTTTTGCACGTCCGCTGGAATGGCACGGCGAAGGTGTTGAGCCCATAGTTCTCATGATTTTGCGCGCAACTGATCCTGCACTTGGTGCCGGTGATCGCATTTTGGGCAAGCTGACCGAAGTAAAAGGCGGCGATCATACCTATGAGGCCCGCGTTATTCGGCGCATTGGGCAAGCGGCTGCAAAAGTTGTCGGCATCTTCAAAAAGTCCGCCGAAGATGGACGCATCAAACCAATAGACAAAAAGCAAGATCGCGAATGGACAGTGGCCTCAGATGCCACGGGTGGCGCAAAAGACGGTGAGTTGGTCGAAGGCGAAGCCGCCGGTCCCAAGGGCCGCATGGGTCTGCCACGGGCACGAATTACAGCGCGACTTGGCGACCCGACCGCACCCAAAGCGGTGTCTTTGATCGCCATCCACCAACACGCCATCCCTGACGATTTTCCCAGTGATGTGCTGGCGGAGGCAGACGCCCACAAACCCGCCCCCTTAGGCACACGTACCGATCTGCGGGATCTGCTATTGATCACTATTGATCCATCAGACGCACGCGATCACGACGACGCCTGTTTTGCCATGGCTGACCCCGATCCCGCAAACGCAGGCGGTCATATCCTTTGGGTCGCCATTGCCGATGTGGCCCACTACGTCACCTCGGGTTCGGAACTTGACCGCGAAGCACGCAAGCGGGGCAATTCAACTTACTTTCCTGACCGCGTGGTGCCGATGCTGCCTGACCGGTTGTCTGGTGACCTGTGCAGTCTGCATGAAGGCGTACCGCGCGCGTGTATCGCCGTTGAAATGGTGCTTGATGCCTCTGGCGAAAAACTGCGGCACCGGTTTGTGCGCGGGCTGATGAAATCTCACGCGTCCCTTCATTATGAAGAGGTCCAAGAGGCGATGGATGGCCGCATCAATGACCGTGTCGCGCCGTTTATGGATGACGTCATCCGCCCACTTTATGCAGCTTATGAAGCACTCGTTGAGGCACGTAAACGCCGCGGTCCGCTTGATCTTGACCTGCCCGAACGCCGCATTGAGCTGGCGGAAAACGGCGAGGTCCAGTCTGTGAATTTCAAAGATCGGCTGGACGCGCACCGCCTGATTGAAGAATGCATGGTACTGGCAAATGTCGCCGCCGCAGAAGAACTGATCGCGCGCAAACAGCCGCTTTTGTTCCGCGTTCACGAAGAGCCAAAGCCAGAAAAGCTGGAAAGCCTGCGGGAAACCGCACAATCAAGCGGGTTTAATTTGGCCAAGGGTCAGGTGCTGCAAACCCGACATCTCAACAAATTGCTGAACGATGCAGCGGGCGGCGAGCACGCGGAGCTTATCAACATTAGCACCCTGCGATCCATGCAACAGGCCTACTACTTCCCAGAGAACTTTGGGCACTTCGGCTTGGCGCTTCGCAACTACGCACACTTCACATCACCTATTCGCCGCTATGCAGATTTGATTGTGCACCGCGCGCTTGTGACAGCACACGGCTGGGACAAAGACGGCTTATCGCCGTTTGATATCGAAAACCTACAAGAAACTGCGCAACAAATCAGCGATACAGAGCGCCGCTCTATGGTTGCTGAGCGCGACACAACTGATCGCTATCTTGCCACCTATTTGACTGAACGCGTTGGTAACGAATTTTCTGGTCGGGTTAGTGGCGTAGCGCGCTTTGGCCTGTTTGTGAAGCTTGATGAAACGGGCGCAGATGGTTTGGTGCCTGTGCGCACAATTGGCTCTGAATACTTCCACCACGATGCGGATGAACAAACCCTGATGGGCAGCGACACGGGTCGTGTGATCGGCCTCGGTCAACGTGTTACCGTGCGGCTGGCCGAAGCGGTCGCTATGACTGGCGGGATTGAGCTTGAACTGCTCACAATCGATGGTGAGACAATAGCCAAAGGGCCATCAGGCAAAAAACGCTATGGCCGAGGTAAGACTGGTCCTAAAGGAAAATCTTCGGGACCAAAGGGCAGTAAATTCAAGAAGAAAGCCGCCAAAACCAAGCGCAAAGTAACGCGCACGCGCAGCTGATTAGGCCTGAACACGCAACAATTCGCCGCATCACTTGCGTTTGCCCCAAAAACGGCGACTAATCTGCTAAGAACAAGGGTACTTTATCAGGCGGGCTGAATGCTATGCGGTGCTTAAAAGTTTCGATCTTGGCGTCATTTGCACTTTCATGTGTGCTCGTTTTGCCTGCGCAAGCCAATGCGCCAACCTCGTCTTTGCGCCCGACGTTGCGCGAAATACCCCAAGCGGTGCAACTGACTGCGGCGCAAGCAACCCAACCCATCACGTTACTGCAAGGCCGATCCCTTCGGCCCAAATTGCGCAGCGCTAGCACGCAGGTTGCCCCCAAGAAGGAAGCCGTTTTGGTCCAAGCCAGCACCACACAAGACAACGCACGCTTTACCCGTTGGGTACGATCGTTCAAATCGCGCGCGCGCGCCAAAGGTATTTCACAGCTCACAATCGACAACGCGTTTGAAGGCGTCCGCTACGACGCAAAAATTATTGAACGAGATCGCAACCAATCTGAATTCACCAAAACAATTTGGGACTACCTCGATAGTGCTGCTTCTGCATCGAGGGTCACAAACGGCAAAGCCGCATTGCGCAAGTACCGAAGATCCTTTGACGCAATTGAGACGAAATACGGCGTTGAGCGAGAAATCGTTGCAGCCGTGTGGGGCCTTGAAAGCGCCTACGGCGAGTTTCGCGGAAACGAAGACATTATCGAAGCACTGGCTACTTTGGCCTTTGATGGTCGACGCGGCCGCTTCTTTGAACAGCAACTGATCGCAGCGCTTGAGATCCTTGATAACGGTGACGTCAGTCCGCGGAACATGACCGGCTCTTGGGCGGGCGCAATGGGCCACACACAGTTCATCCCAACCTCTTATCTGGCCTATGCGGTAGATTTCACAGGCGACGGCAGGCGCGATATTTGGTCTGATGATCCAACAGATGCGCTTGCATCAACAGCAGCATATTTGAAGCGCTTTGGCTGGGTCAAAGGCATGCCTTGGGGTGTTGAAGTACAGCTGCCACGTGGATTCAACTATGGACTGGCAAGCCGGAAGATCAAAAAGATGCCCTCAGACTGGGCGGCCCTTGGTGTGCGCGATATGAGCGGGGAAAGAGTGCGGGATTATGGCGCCGCCTCGCTTCTTTTGCCCGCCGGCGCGCAAGGTGCAGCCTTTATGATCTTCAAAAACTTCAACGTGATTGAGCGTTATAATACAGCGGACGCCTATGTGATCGGTGTCGGTCATCTTGGAGACCGCCTTAAAGGTGGCGGCCCGATCCGCGCTTCATGGCCACGTGGTGACCGCGCCCTGAAATTTGCAGAGCGTAAAGAATTGCAAGAACGGCTAAGCGCTGCGGGTTTTAGCACCCAAGGCGTGGACGGTAAAATAGGACCAAACACGATTAGTGCCGTCCGCGCATATCAACGAAGCGTGGGCGCAATACCGGATGGCTACCCGTCATTAAGCATACTCAAAGCCCTGCGCTAAAGGACTTAAGCCCGCTCTAAGATCAGCATCAGATACCGGTTGTTGTAACAAAACGCATCTGCATTGCGGGTTTTATGGTTCAGCCGTTGGTCAAGCCGAACACGCCGCCGCTTGCTTGAAAAAACGCCAAATGCCCGCGCGATAAGCCACCGTGTTTTTGGCTTTTTGGCCTGCAACTCTGCATCGATGCGCGTCGTAGCGAAACCGATTACGTTGAAGAGCTGCTGTTCAAGATCAACAGATGGGGCGACCGCCGCTGTGATATCTTCCTCAGACGTCACAGCAAAACCATGTCGCGGCACCGCATCTTGGAAGAGTTGAAGCGCATGCCACCCGCCAACTTTATGGTTTAAATCCTCACGGACAAAATTTTCCGAGCGGAAGCAATCGGCGATGACAATCACGCCGCCTTGCCGCAACAAGGTATTCGCTTTCGGCAAGCTTTGATCGACAGAAATATATTGAAAGCTTTCAGAAAATAGACAGACATCAAAACGATCAGCCGTTTCGAAATCTTCGAACCTCATCAAGTGTACACGGGCGGCAGGCGCGTTCTCGCGGCACCGCGTCGCCAAGAATTCTGAGGGCACGACAATATCAACATCATAGCCAAGATCGATCAACTTACGCGCCGTCTCACGTGCCCCGCCACCGATATCTAAAATACGCGCCGGTGCGGGCGGTAAAAGCTTGAAAAGTTTATCGGTATAGGCAGCCTGCGCCGCACCAAGGTTGGCGGCATTCACCTCGAGACCGGTCCATAGTCCGTAGTGAAGGTTTTCAGCGCCCGTCAGCCACGACATAAATTTCAGGCCGACATCAAGTCCGATCGCACGGGTATCAATACGTTGGTTAATCATACGTAAATTCGTGGTAGGACTTGGCGGCTTTTGCCAGCGCATTTAGCGTGTCGTGCTCGATCCACACTGGCGGCCCTTGTGACACGCAACGACAGTGCCAATATCACCTGCATTCGGATTGACGAATGTTGTGTCACCACACGGCGAAAGATGCAGGGTGTGATCCACCCCATTAGTTTGCACAAATGCAAGAGTTTGCGCACCACTTTGTAGGCTTCCACACCATGAAGCAGCGCAATCCGCCTGCAGGCCAATCGTACTGCTCCAAGGAAAGACAAAGCCAGCCTTCGTCAGATAATGGCCACTAAACCGCGCTGGCGTTTGTCGCGCGTGACGTGACTGCTGCATATCTTCTGCAGCAGTTTTCAGCGCACGCTCATCAAAAAGAAAACGCCCCAAAACCACCATGTATTGCGCATCTGAGTTTGCAGCTTTCAAATAAGTACTAGCAGCATCTGCGCGCAGGCAACTCAGCGCCTGCGCTTGTCCCGCTGTGCAAAGCATCACCGCCACTAGCGCACAGCGAAAAACGCTCATAGCTTATGCTGAAACTCTGCCAAAACGGCCTTGTAGACACCGCGCTTGAACGGCACAATCGCATCGACAATCTGCGATGCAGGCATCCATTTCCACGTTGAGAACTCAGGCTCTTCAGTGGCTATATTGATCAATGCATCATCCCCATGAAACCTCAAAAGAAACCACTTCTGCTCTTGGCCGCGATAGCGCCCTTTCCATAATTGCGGCACCAAATCATGGGGTAGATCATACTGAATCCACCCATCCGTTTCGGCCTCAACTGTCACAGCAGACGCAGGCACACCGGTCTCTTCTTCAAGCTCGCGCAGTGCGGCGACTTGAGCATCTTCACCCTCGTCGATGCCACCCTGCGGCATTTGCCATGCATCTGAGAACCGATCCAAACGTTGTGCCATAAACACAAGGCCGTCTTTATTTGCCAGCATAATGCCAACGTTAGGACGATACGGCAGCGCCGCAATTTCTTCAGGTGTCACGGTTGCTTACTCCTGCGGGCTTAGGGCACTAAGCCCTTTGAGGATATCAATCGCATAGGCCAGTTGATAATCTTCCGTGCGAAGTTCTGCGGCTGCACGCGCACGCTCGCGGTCTGCTTCAATCTGTTCAATCTCATCCTCAGTCAGGCTGTCGTTGTTCAGCGATCCGCGCAAGTCTGCCTCGGAACGTGACGCACGCGCCGGAGCATCCACATCTTCGGCGCCGGTCGGATCCAAGCGGGGCTGTTCAACAATGATGTCTGGTGACACCCCAAGAGACTGAATAGAGCGGCCTGAAGGCGTGTAGTACCGCGCTGTCGTTAGGCGGATCGCACCATCACCGCGCATCCGCATGACAGTTTGGACCGAGCCCTTACCAAAGCTTTTGGTACCAATCACAATCGCACGGCGATGATCCTGAAGGGCACCCGCAACAATTTCAGAGGCTGACGCAGAACCACCATTGATCAAAACCACCAGCGGCTTTCCGTCAATCAAGTCACCCGGTGTGGCATTGAAACGCTCGCCCTGATTGGCCTCACGGCCACGAGTAGACACGATCTCGCCCTTCTCCAGAAATGCATCTGAGACGCGGATCGATTGCGTCAAAAGCCCGCCCGGGTTGTTGCGCAAATCAAGCACAACGCCGTTGATATCATCAAGACCGCCAGCTTTTTCGATCTCCTCTTCCAAGCCGTCTTTCAAGTTTGGATAGGTCTGATCGTTGAACGTGCTGACCCGCAATACAACAGTGTCACCTTCAGTACGCGCACGCACAGCCGTTAGTTTAATCACATCGCGGGTGATTGTGACATCAAATGGCTCGTCAATATCTTCGCGCACAACTGTCAAAACAATATCCGTGCCAACCAAGCCGCGCATCATTTCAACAGCTTCATCTAGGCCCAGTCCAAGAAGGCCTTCACCGTCCACGTGAGTAATGAAGTCACCCGCAAGAATGCCCGCTTCATCCGCAGGCGTTCCGTCCATGGGCGCCACAACTTTCACGAAACCCTCTTCTTGGGTCACTTCAATGCCCAAGCCACCAAACTCGCCACGTGTTTGAACCTGCATCGCTTCTGCGTCCGCAGGCGGTAAATAACTTGAGTGTGGATCAAGCGACGTAAGCATGCCGTTAATCGCCGCTTCGATCAGTTCACCCTCATCTACTTCCTCGACGTACTGGCTACGGATGCGCTCAAAAATATCGCCGAACAGATCAAGTTGTTGATATACATTGCCGGAGGATTGGGTGTCCTGCGCCAACAGCGGAGCGGCAACTTGAGTTGTCAAAATAACGCTCGAAAGAGTGCCAACGGCGGCAGCCATCACAAGTTTTTTCATCACATTCCTCTCTGGGGCCAATATGGTTCTACGGCTCGGCCCAGCTTATTTTTACTGTGCAAACCACTCGGCGGGATCCACCGGCGTATCGTTTTCTCTTAATTCTATATAGAGCGTTTCTGAGCGTGATGCGCCACCCACCTGCGTCGTTTCGCTCAAAATTACGTCAGATCCGCCCATCAGCCCGACAACATCGCCTGCTTCAACAACCTGCCCGGCAGAGCCAAAAACCCGTTTCATACCAGCCAAAACGACCAAGACATCCGTTGCTGGCTCAAGAATGATAACGTTGCCGTAGTCCAAAAACGGGCCAAGATACCGCACAGTCGCTGCCATTGGCGTTGTAACCCGTGCCTGCGGTGCAGTCGCCATGATCCAGCCGGGCCGTACGATACCTGCTGCATCAGGCTGGCCGAAACGGCGCAATACAGCACCATCCACCGGCAACGAAAGCTGACCTTTTAGGGGGGTGATTACGTCAATGTCTGCAGCACCACGGTTCGCAAGCCCCGAGGCAAAAGCCGCCAACGTTTCACTGGCATCCAGCAACAACGCCATACGAACTGGGTCTTCAGAAAACCTTCTGGGCCGATCTGTGCGGCGTGAAATTGCCTCGCTTAGTTCTGTACGCGCGGTCTGCACACCGTCTAGCCCCGCCAGCAAATCTTCACGCGCCGCATCCTGTAAGGACCGGACAATCTGTAATTCGATCAATTGCGCTGAAAGCGATCCAGCTTGTGATTGAAGTGCAGGCACCACAGCACCCACCATCATGCCGGCCCGCGCTGTGCCTAATGCTCCTTTGGGATGAAGTGTGACTTGTGGGCCACGCGCTTGGCCAACTGTCTGCATCACCGCCAACAGCCCCGAAATTTCCGCAGATTTTTCTGATAGCTCACGGGACAGCACCCGTTCGCGAAGGGCCGCGCGCCGCACCTCTGAACGCAGCGCGCTCAAGCCGGCTTCATAGGCATCAACAACTTCGGTCAACGCGGTAATCCGGTCTGGCGCGCTTTCGGCATCCTTAAGCGCGATCGATGCACGAATCAATTCATCAGCGGCCGCGTCTGCCGCCTCTTGCGCAGTCATGCGAGCGTTTTGCGCCAGCGAAACCTGAGGCGCAAAAAATGTGCTAACCAACAAAAGACATATGAAGGCCGTTCGGATCAAAAGAGCGCGTCTCCGGTCATCTCGTCGGGCTTGGGTAGGCCCATCAATTTGAGAAGGCTTGGCGCCAAATCAGCCAAGCGACCGTTGCGCAGTTTTGCGTCATGCCCAACCAACGCCACAGGCACTGGATTCAACGTATGCGCAGTGTGTGGTCCGTTCGTTTCAGCGTCCCACATGACCTCACAGTTGCCATGATCTGCGGTCACAATCATCACCCCACCGGCGGCTTCGAGCGCTGACAGAACCTGCCCCAACCCTGCATCGACAGCTTCGCATGCAGAAGTGGCAGCGTCCAAATCACCCGTGTGTCCAACCATATCGGGGTTGGCATAGTTGGTGACGATCAAATCGTACCCCGCGCCAATCGCGTCAACGAACTTTTCTGTCACTTCGTTGCACGACATTTCAGGTTGCAAATCATAAGTCGCGACTTTGGGCGACGGCGCCATATAGCGGTCCTCACCAACTTCTGGCTGTTCTTGGCCGCCATTCAAAAAGAACGTCACATGGGGGTATTTTTCTGTCTCGGCCAAACGGAATTGGCGCTTGCCTTGCTTGGCCACCCAAGCGCCCAGAGTGTTGACAATTTTCTGCTTCGGATAAGCCACCGACATATAGCGTGAATGTGCATCAGAATAGCTGACCATACCCAAAATCGCAGCCCACTTAACAGGTGTCCCACGATCAAAGTCATCGAACGTGGGTGCAGCGATGGCGGCCATAATCTCGCGCGCACGATCAGCACGGAAATTCAGACAGAAAAAGCCGTCACCATCTTTGGCACCCTCGTAACCGTCAATAACGCTGGCGGGCAAAAACTCATCAGTAATGTCTTGTGCATAGCCCGCCTGCACGACATCGTCGCTGGCATGGGCCGCATTACCTTCAGCGCGGATCATAGCGTTATATGCAGTGCTGACGCGTTCCCAGCGGTTGTCGCGGTCCATCGCAAAGTAACGACCTGTAACACTCACGATACGGGCCTGCTCTGGTAGAGCTGCTGCCAATTCGGCCATAAAGTGATCTGCGGATTTTGGCGCAACATCGCGCCCATCGGTGATGGCGTGCACCACGCACGGCACCCCCGCGTCGCAAACGGCTTTTGCCGCTGCCGCGATGTGCAATAAGTGTCCATGCACACCACCATCGCTGACAACGCCCATCAAATGCGCCGTGCCACCACTTTGTTGAAGTGTCGAAATAAACGCCTGCAACTGGGCATTTTCAAAGAACGAACCGTCCTCAATCGCAAGATCAATTTGCCCCAAATCCATCGCGACGACGCGGCCTGCACCAATGTTTGTGTGACCAACCTCGGAGTTGCCCATCTGACCTGTTGGCAAACCGGCATCATTGCCGTGTGTCAAAAGCTGCGCAGAAGGGCCCTGCATGATGCGATCAAAGTTTGGCGTATGGGCGAGTTTTGGCGCGTTAAAATCCGCTTCCTCGCGCAATCCCCAACCGTCCAAAATACACAAAACTACAGGCTTCATCTCAGCACTCCTCAGATCCATTCCCACATTAACCGCAGCGCCAACGCCACGGAAGTCACAACCACCAACCCCTTGATCACACGCGCTCCGGCGCGCATTGCAAACCGCGCGCCCACGCTTGCACCACCAATTTGTGCGACACCCATGGCAAGGCCCGTGGCCCACCAGATGTCAGCTACCAACGCAAACATCACCAGTCCACCGATGTTACTGGCAAAATTGAGCAGTTTCGTGTGCGCCGTCGCCTTCAGCACCCCGAACCCTGCAAACATGACGAACGCCAGCATATAAAAAGACCCCGCACCCGGCCCCAAAACACCGTCATAGAACCCAACGATTGGCACACAGATCAGCCCGAACATCACCGGCGCCAGCCGCGCTTTGCGGTCTACGTTTCCAAGGTCAGGCTTAAAGGCAAAAAACAGCGCGACCCCAATCAAAACCACTGGCAAGATACCGCGGATCAATCCAATAGGCAGCGCACTTGCAACGAAAGCGCCTATCAGTGAGGCACCAAAAGCGAGCACCGCCCACCGAAACTGGCTACGCCAATTGACCAAGCCCGCGCGCGCATAACTTATCGCAGCGGTGGCCGAGCCAAAACACCCCTGAACTTTGTTGGTGCTTAGCGCCTGAAGCGGTGTTGCACCCGCCAGCAACAATACTGGCAGCGTAATCAGGCCGCCGCCGCCCGCGATGCTATCTACAAAGCCCGCAACAAAAGCGACCGCCAGCAAAAGCGCAAGAAGCTCTGGGCCGACCTCAAACAAACTGGTCTTTCGAATACCCCTGAAGATACAGCAACGCAGTCAAATCACCGTGGTTAATGCGCACACTGCACTGCTCAGCCACTGATGGTTTGGCATGAAGTGCGACGCCGGTTCCTGCGCGTGACAACATGCCCAGATCATTGGCTCCATCACCAACGGCAATCACCTCGTCAGCCTCAATCCCAAGGCGTGCCGTGATTTGTTCAAGCGCATCTACTTTGGCTTGTTGTCCCAGAATTGGGCGGCCAACCTCACCCGTCAGAACGCCAACTTCGGCGCACAGTGTGTTGGCACGATTTTCATCAAACCCAAGCTCAGCGGCAACGGCCTCTGTGAACGCCGTGAAGCCACCAGAAACAAGTGCAGCATAACCGCCGTTTGCCCGCATCGTTGCAAGCAAAGTGGCCCCACCGGGCATCATCTCAATACGCGTATCCAGCACTTTTTGAATGACTGCTTCGGGCAATCCCTTAAGCAAGCCGACCCGCTCGATAATAGCTTCCTCAAAGTCCAACTCACCTTTCATGGCGCGCGCCGTGATGGCGGCAACGCGTTCCCCAAAACCTGCCTCATCAGCCAGTTCATCGATGCACTCTTGGCGGATCATAGTGCTGTCCATGTCAGCCAAAAGCATCGCTTTTTTGCGGCCGATGGCAGGCTGTACAACCAGATCAACATGCTCACGCTGAAGATCGGCCCACACGTCCCACAAATTGGAAGGGGTATCTGCGATGGCGAACTCCGCAGCCTCACCTGGGCAAAGGTGAACCGGTTCCTGCCCGCCCCAGGCCATGCGCAACGCATCAACCAAAGCTGCATCCAAACGGGGGCCAATGAGCGAGGCAATATACATGGCGGGTCTCCTTTGGTCCTATTCACACCAGCACCCGCAAAGCCACAACCCCTCTGGCCTGTTTGCACCCCCGCAAAGCGGCGATTTTTCAGCAAAAGTTTCCAATCCGCTCAAAATACGTCGCAAAAAGTGTGCGGGCTGCCGCCACAGGCCCATTTTCAGAGTTGTTTCGCAGGTGCAGTACCCGTATGTCCGGCGGTGGGACACCCTTCCCCAACGAAGGGCACTTATCTGTAAGGATAGATATTATGACGACGACGAAACCGGCGACCAAGCCGCTTAATCCGCGATTCTCATCCGGACCATGTGCAAAACCCCCCACTTGGACACTTGATGCACTTCGTGATGCGCCCTTAGGCCGCTCGCACCGCGCAGCTGTTGGCAAAGACAAGCTGAAGGCAGCGATCGAGACCACACGTGAAATCCTCGATATTCCTGCTGATTACAAAATCGGCATTGTTCCCGCATCCGACACGGGTGCATATGAAATGGCCATGTGGTCACTGCTTGGTGAGCGTCCTGCCGAGATGGTTGCATGGGAAAGCTTTGGCGCGGGCTGGGTGACTGACGCTGTCAAACAGCTAAAAATCGAACACACTGTTCACACTGCCGAGTACGGCGAAATCGTGGACATGGCCTCTCTGAATTATGATAATGATGTCTGCTTTACGTGGAACGGCACTACGTCTGGTGTGTGTATGGCGAATGGCCATGCGATCCCGTCTGACCGCGCCGGTCTTACCCTGTGCGACGCCACATCGGCTGCTTTTGCGATGTCTTTGCCTTGGGATAAACTAGATGTAACGACGTTCTCTTGGCAAAAAGTTCTGGGCGGCGAAGCGGCCCACGGCATTTTGATCCTTAGCCCACGCGCAGTTGAGCGCCTTGAAAGCTACACGCCACCATGGCCGTTGCCAAAGATTTTCCGCCTATCGAAAGGTGGCAAATTAATCGATGGTATTTTCTCTGGTGCGACGATCAACACACCCTCAATGCTGTGCGTCGAAGACTATTTGTTTGCCCTTGAGTGGGCCAAATCGGTCGGCGGCCTCACTGGCCTCAAAGCACGCGCGCAAGCAAACGCCCAAGCGATTTGGGATTTTTGCGACAACAACGATTGGATCGACAATCTGGCCGTTGATCCCGCAACGCGCTCGTTCACGTCTGTGTGTCTAAAGTTCACAGATTCGCGCATCATAAATGGGGCCGCTTTTGCGAAAGCCGTGGCAAAACGGTTGGAAGCAGAAGGTGTTGCTCTTGATGTGGGTGCCTACCGCGATGCACCCGCCGGGCTGCGCATTTGGTGTGGCGGTACTGTGGAAACCTCGGACATTGAAGCAATGTTGCCGTGGCTACACTGGGCGTTCCACGCCGAGCTTGACGCTTAATTGATACCGCGAGGCCAACGCCTCGCGCCCACTCTCTTTCAAAATTCAGCCCCATCAGATCGCGCAAACGCATCGGGGGCACTTATTCAAAAGGACATGCACCATGGCCCCTAAAGTACTCATTTCCGACAAACTTTCAGAAGCAGCAGTTCAAATTTTCCGTGATCGCGGCATTGATGTGGACTTCATGCCAGACCTCGGCAAAGACAAAGAAGCCCTGCTGGCCGCTATCCCAAAATATGACGGTTTGGCCATTCGCTCTGCCACCAAAGCGACTGAGAAAATCATCAACGCGGCTGACAACCTGAAGGTTATTGGCCGTGCAGGCATTGGTACAGACAACATCGACAAAGACGCCGCCTCAAAAAAGGGTATCATCGTGATGAACACCCCTTTCGGCAATATGACCACAACCGCCGAACATGCGATTGCGATGATGTTTGCTGTGGCACGCCAAATCCCCGAAGCAAGCGCCTCCACGCATGCGGGCAAATGGGAAAAGTCCAAATTCATGGGTGTTGAGCTCACGGGTAAAACACTTGGCGTAATCGGTGCAGGTAACATCGGTGGAATCGTTTGTGACCGCGCCAAAGGCCTTAAAATGAAAGTGTTGGCCTTTGATCCGTTCTTGTCTGAAGAAAAAGCCGACAAAATGGGCGTCACCAAAGTTGAGCTGGATGAGCTGTTCGAAAAGGCTGATTTCATTACGCTGCACGTTCCAAAGACCGAACAAACCGCAAATATGATCACCGCAGAACGTCTGGCCCAGATGAAAAAGGGCGTCCGCATTATCAACTGTGCGCGTGGTGGATTGGTTGATGAGGATGCGCTGGCTGCAGCCTTGAAATCTGGTCATGTGGCTGGTGCGGCGTTCGATGTTTTCGCCGTGGAGCCCGCAACCGAAAGCCCTCTGTTCAACTTGCCAAACGTTGTCGTCACCCCGCACTTGGGCGCCGCCACAACTGAAGCACAAGAAAACGTAGCGCTGCAAGTTGCCGATCAAATGGCCAACTACCTGCTGACCGGCGCGGTTGAGAACGCGCTTAACACGCCATCCATTACGGCCGAAGAAGCCAAGGTCATGGGCCCTTGGGTTGAGCTGGCGTCACACTTGGGCAACTTCACGGGTCAGATGACCGACGAGCCGATCAAAGCGATCAACATTCTGTATGATGGCACCGTGGCACAAATGAACCTCGAAGCGCTGAACTGTGCTGTTGTGGCTGGCATCATGAAAAAGGCCAACCCAGATGTGAACGTCGTATCTGCACCAGTTATTGCCAAAGACAAAGGCATCCAAATCAGCACCACAAACCAAGACAAAACCGGTGCGTTTGACGGCTATATCAAAGTGACCGTTGTTACCGAAAAGCGTGAGCGCTCTGTGGCCGGTACGGTCTTTAGCGATGGCAAGCCACGCTTCATCCAGATCAAAGGCATCAACATTGATGCGGAGATCGGTCAAAATATGCTCTACACCACAAACGAAGACGTGCCGGGCATTATCGGGTTGTTGGGTAACGCAATGGGCAAAAACGGCGTGAACATCGCCAACTTTACGTTGGGCCGAGCGGCAGTTGGTGGTGAGGCAATCGCGCTTCTATACATCGATCACCCGATTCCAGATGACGTGATCACTGCCTTGAATACTACCGGTATGTTCAAACAAGTACGGCCACTTGCGTTCGACGTAAAATAGTAGCCACCTCACAATTTCACGACGAAGGCCCGCGCTTAATCTCGCGGGCCTTTTTGTGTCCATAGTTTCCAACCAGCCCAAACCGCCGTACCGCCAAAGAAAATGGATGACAGACCAACAACTTCTACCCACGCCATGCCGGACACGCCGCGAATACTCACCGCGATGACCATGAACGCCAGCCCAGCAATTGACGCGAGCAGCCGAAACCAAAGTTCTGAACGTGAGGGACCAAACATTGCGTACTCCTATTTGCAAAAAGAACTAGGGGGCACGCCGCAACTGGCCAGCCGCTAACGCTTTTTTCATCACTTTGACCGTACCGTTAGCCAACACGAAGCACCAAACGAGGACGGGGATGGATATCAACCAACGGCTTTCCGAAGAACGACGCCTGCGCCTTAAGGCGGAGCATCTGCTTGAACACAAGCAGGGCGAGCTGATGGCTGCCAATCGCAAACTTGGCCTTTATGCACGCCGACTTTCAGATGAGATTGTTGAAACGCGCAAAGCGGTTGTGTCCGCAGTCGGCGAAACCACACGGGTCAAATCGGACCTGACGATCGCTGAAGAAAAAGTTGACCGCACCGAACGCCGGCTTTGGGACAGCATTGAAACAGTTCGCGACGGTTTCGCGATTTTTGACACAGACAACCGCATGATCCTGTCAAACCCCGCCTATGTACGGCTGTTTGACGGGCTGGAAGAAGTCCAACCTGGGATCATGCTGCAACTCCCTTGCGAAGAAGGGTTGATCGACACGGGCGAGATGACGCCTTCTGACTGGCGCACAATGATGCTGCAACGCTGGATGCACGATGAAATGGAGCCAGTAACCGTGCGGTTGTGGAACGGTCAGTATGTGCGCGTGATGGACCGTCGCGGCGCTGACGGGGACATCGTATCACTTGTCATAAACATTACCGAGACCATCACACATCAGCGCGAGATTGAGGTGGCCCAACGCAAAGCCGAAACAGCCAGCCGCACCAAGTCGGCCTTTCTCGCCAATATGTCTCACGAGATCAGAGCCCCCATGAACGGCATCGTCGGCATGTCCGATTTGCTGCGCGACACACAGCTTGATGACGAACAAAAACTGTTCGTCGACACGATATATAACTCAGCAGAGGCGCTGCTGGTCATCATCAATGACGTGCTTGATTTTTCCAAAATGGAAGCCACGCGTCTTTCGCTTTTCCCTGAGCCTTTCGACCTGCAACAGTTGCTATCCGAAGTCATTATGCTGCTGCGGCCTGCTGCGGAAAATAAAGGTATCGAGCTTGATCTTGATCTAAACCCCTGCGTGCCAAATACTCTCATCGCGGATCCTGGACGGCTGCGCCAGATCATCACGAACCTGGTAGGCAACGCGATCAAGTTTACCTCCGAAGGGGCCGTTTCAATTCGTGTGAATGGGAGTTTTGCCATATCACCCCCAACGCTAAGCATAGAGATTGAAGACACTGGGATCGGTATTCCCACCACTAAATTATCTGAAATCTTTGGCGAATTTACCCAAGTAGAGGCAGCTCAGAACCGCCGGTTTGACGGCACTGGACTTGGCCTCGCCATTAGCAAACAATTGGTCGAACTAATGAATGGTACCATTTGGGTCGATTCTATTGAAGGCGATGGATCGGTTTTCGGCGTAACTTTGCAAGTTGAAACAGCAAACTATCAGCCAGTTTCCGAGCTCCGAAAAATGCGGATTTTGGCTGCCGAAGACAACGCCACAAACCGTCTTGTCTTCTCTAAAATGGTAGAGCCGCTGAACGTGGATGTGACATTTGCCAGTGATGAAAAAGAGGCCATCGAAGCCGCCGCCAATATTGATCCCGACTTAATTTTTATGGATATCTCAATGCAGGAAATTGACGGAAAAGACGCGACACGCGCAATCAGGGCAACTGATTGGGGCGCTAAGACGCCCATCTGCGCCCTCACTGCACACATCATGAACGAGGACTCACAAGAGCTTTTGGAATGCGGCCTTGATCACTACCTCGCCAAGCCGCTCAAGAAAAAACAAACCGTTGAGATGATCAGCCGCTATCGACCAGACGACGCACTCCCCCTAAGCGGAGATACCGCACAGGGTCAGCTAGGGTAAGGACGTACAAACGTGAGCGTCTTGTTATCGCTTTCACTTGGCTCAAAAACATAACCGCCACTGTCGAATTGTTTAAGGCCGTCCAAATCTGTCACACGGTTTTCGATCACAAAGCGCGCCATCGCCCCACGCGCACGTTTGGCGTAAAAACTAACCATTTTTGAACGACCGCCTTTGTTTTCCAAAAACTTGGGCGTGATAATATCGATGTTTAGCGTCTTTTTGTCGACAGCCTTAAAGTACTCTTGGCTGGCACAATTGACCAAAGCAGTCGCGCCAACTTCTTCTGCTTGCGCGTTCAAAGCTTTAGCGATCCGCGCACCCCAATAGGCATAAAGCGTAGCGCCATGATCCGTTTTTAAACGGCTGCCCATTTCAAGACGGTAGGGCTGCATCCCGTCAAGCGGACGTAAAACGCCGTAAAGCCCAGACAAAATACGCAGGTGGTTTTGCGCATATTGCACAGCATCTTCGTCAAGCGTTTTGAACTCAAGACCCTGATAAGTATCGCCGTTGAACGCCAGCGCCGCAGGCCGAACCGCCTCCGTAGCAGGGTTTTCGGAGTAGGCCGCAAACCTGTCTGCATTCAACTGTGCCAAGTCTTCACTGATGTGCATTAGCTTGCGCAACTCATCAATCGACAAGTCACGCGAGACTTTCGCAAGCTCAAACGCCTCTTTGGGAAACTGTAGATCGGTCATGGCAACGCCATCTTGCGCGTCCCAGTTCAGGGCCTTGGCAGGCGAAATTGTAACCAGCATTGCTGCACTCCTCGTCGTTAATAAATGATTTAGAGGAAACTCCGCCAATCTCAAGCCTCGCGCAGCACCTCAAGAAACGCATCGCCAAACCTGTCCGCACGCTTATCGCCAAGCAACCGCTCCACACCACTCAAATCACGCGGACGCTGCTTTACCAAACGCGCAAGAAGGGATGCAGAACAACTTAGCGGTTTGGCCGTACCATCTTCGCCGCGCATCAAATCACTTTGCACCTCAAGCAATCGATCATAGGTCGAGCCTTCGGTTTTACCTGCCATTTTTCGCCGCTGCGGATGCATTGCGGCGACTTCACCCGCGATCACTTGCAAAAATTCAGCGCCGTACCGCTCAAGCTTTTTGGCACCCACGCCGCCGATCCGCGCCATATCATCCAAAGTTTGTGGCCGTGTTTGCGCCATCTCTATCAAGGTTTTGTCATTGAAAATAACGTAAGCTGGCGCATTGGCGCGCTCAGCCAAGCCACGTCGCTTGGCTTTTAGGGCGGATAGAAGCGGCGCGTCCTCTTCGCCGACCAATGTTTTTACCGCCGGACCCGTACGTGTTGCTTGGATCGTGTCGCGGCGCAGGGTGATCCCCTCCTCATCGCGCAAAATCGGGCGTGCACGCTCGGTCATCGTCAGCGCGCCGTGGCGTTCAGGGTTTGGACGCACCAAATCGTGTCCCATCATTTGGCGAAAAATGGCCTGCCACTCGCGCTTACTCCACTCGGTCCCGACCCCAAAAGTTGGCAGGGTATCGTGGCTACGCGCTAACACTTTTTCGGTTTTGTCCCCGCGCAAAATATCGATGAGGTGACCCGCGCCAAACCATTCACCTGTGCGCAAAATTGCCGACAGGGCCATGCGCACGGGCGTTGTGGCGTCAAATGTATCCGCAGGGATGTCGCAAAGATCACAATTGCCACACGGCTCGGACGTTTCCCCAAAATAAGCCAGCAGCTGAACACGGCGGCAACCGAGCGCCTCTGCCAAACCCATCAGTGCATTCAGCCGACCATGATCCGCGATGCGCCGTTCAGCCGGAGCAAGCCCTTCATCAATTTGTGTCCGGCGAAAACGAACATCATCGGGACCAAAAAGTGTCAACGTGTCAGCCGGTGCACCATCCCGACCGGCCCGCCCAATTTCTTGGTAATAGCCTTCGATCGACTTTGGTAAATCAGCGTGCGCGACCCATCTGATGTCAGGCTTGTCGATACCCATCCCAAACGCGACTGTCGCACAAACGATCAGCCCGTCTTCTTGTTGAAATCGGCGCTCCACCTCGCGGCGGGCCTCAGGCTCCATACCGCCGTGATAATTGCACGCACTATGCCCCGCCTCGCGCAACGCATGCGCAAGCGTTTCGGTCTTGGCGCGGGTCCCCGTGTAGACAATTCCGCTCAACCCTTTACGCGCAGCAACGAAGTTCAGAATTTGCTGTCGTGGGCTGTTTTTCACATCAAAAGCCAAGGCGATATTGGGCCGGTCAAAGCCGTGCAAAAACGTCTCTGGCGCTTCTTGCGCGAACAGCTTTTCAACAATTTCTTCGCGTGTTTCTTGATCGGCAGTTGCCGTGAAAGCAGCCAGCGGTACATTCAAACCCTGCCTCAGCGCCCCAATCCGCAGGTAATCAGGCCTGAAATCGTGCCCCCACTGGCTGACGCAATGGGCCTCGTCTACCGCAATGAAAGAGACATTGGATCGCTGCAACATGTTAAAAGTTGCAGTGCCCGAAAGCCGTTCTGGCGCCATATAAAGCAGCTTGAGGCGGCCCTCAGACAAAGCATCAAATACAGCCTGCGTTTCTTCTTCGGTGTTGCCTGACGTCAATGCACCGGCTGCAACACCCGCCTCCTGAAGGGCGCGGACTTGGTCCCGCATCAACGCAATCAATGGTGATATAACGACAGTTAGCCCATCGCGAACCAAAGCAGGAAGCTGAAAGCACAGCGATTTCCCCCCACCTGTTGGCATAATCGCCAAGGTGTTTTTGCCCGCTATCACGGCGTCCACAATCTCGCGCTGTCCCACGCGGAAATCATCGAATCCAAACGTGTCACGCAAAATGCTCTGCGGGTTTTTCATTGAAGGCCTGTCTATATCTGCTGCTGCCTACAATGTGCCATGCCACTGCCAGTACCACAAGATATAGAGGTGCTCTGCCGCCACCCAATAAGTGCATATCCAACAAAAAAACCAAGTACCGTTGCGGCCGCGTCCAAAGGATCAAAAACCCCGTGGGCACTATACGCGCGGAGAGTATTTGGAAGCCAATCGGGCAAAATCACATGTTGCGCCAATTCAAAACCAATACCGATCGTCGCCAGAAAAACACACCAAGCAAGCACCGCGATACGGCGCTCAAACAGCAGCCAACCCGCCAAAGCAAACGCCAAACTGTGCAAAAACGCGGGCGCTATGCCAACAAGCAAACCACCAACGCCAAGGTCCCGCAGCACATAAACGCCACAGCCCAACGCAAATACAAAACACACGCCCAAACTAACGATTAAGTAATTCATCTCTCTTATTTCACAAAAAGAACCTAATTTGCTCCTAAGAAAGAGATGCGCTGATGAAAGTTTTATTGAGTATTTGAGTATCGAGATGAAAACACAGCCAATCTCCATAAAGGAGAGGGCAGATGCGCTGCACTTGTCAGGTAAATGGCAAGAGGCGATGCCCCTCTATACGCGCTACCTGGCACGGCATCCTATGGACGCGGGCGCGTGGACCAACTTTGGTATATTGCTGCGGAAAACGAAGAATTTCGAACAGGCTTTACTGGCTCAAAAGCGGGCCTTCGCGCTCGATCCTCATTCGGGCGATATGTATAATAATCTGGCGAATATTCTGGGGGACATGGGTGAGCTTGAGCAGTCATGCGCGCTGCGGCTTGAACTGATTTCAAAGTCGCCAGACAGCCCCGATCAGATCGCCCTCGCCGGACGAAGCATGCGGATCGCGGGTGATCTAGACAGGGCAATCACATACCTAAGCAAGGCCGTTGAAACCTGCCCCAATGATGCTGAACTGCGGATGCAGTTGGCTTTTTCACACCTAACAGCGGGAAATTACGCGGAAGGCTTTGCCTATTATCAAGCGCGATGGGAGCAGGCAGAAATAACACCACCAAAAGTCGCAAAACCCAAGTGGGCAGGTGACGATATCACCGGCAAAACGATCATGGTTTTCCCTGAACAGGGCTTTGGTGATTGCGTTTTATTCGCTCGTTTTATCCCTTGGTTAGCCTCACTAGGTGCGCGCGTCATATTACTCGCAAAACCCCAAATCGCGCCGATGCTCGCTCAAGTTAAAGGCGTAGATCTGCTCATCTCGGACCCGGCTGATGCACCAGAATTCGACGTTTGGACCAGTATGCTCGACATACCCATGCATGCTTTCGCAAGTGGTATTAGCATTCCAGAATGTACAAAACTGTCTTTACCAGATGACAGCATTAGTCATGCCAAGCGCGCTGTTTCCCCACACAAAAACCTGTTCAAAATTGGTGTCGTTTGGTCCGGCTCTGCCACATACAAGGGCAATGACTTTCGCAAGTTTGATCATAAATACTTGCTCCGTCTGGCCGCCATTGATGACGTGCAATGCTACTCGCTTTACAAAGGCCCCTACCTTGATGCGTTTCATAGCGATGGCACCTCAGGTCTGGTTGTCGATCTCGCCTCGTCTGATCGCAGCTTTGCTGACAGTGCCGCCGTCATTGCCGAGATGGATCTAATCGTAACCATGGATACCGCCATCGCGCATATTGCAGGCGCCTTTGGGAAACCCGTTTGGAACCTTCTGCATTGGGACAGTTTCTGGCTTTATGGCAAGGGCAGCACGACAACGCCGTGGTGCCCCAGCATGCGCCTGTATCGCCAACCAAAACCCCGTGATTGGGATGCGGTATTCGATGAAGTTGTAAGTGATTTAAAGAGCTTGATGAGTAGCGGGATAGCGCCACATGGATAACATACTCACCCCTGTTTCGCCCGGCGAAGTACTAGATAAAATTACGATTTTGCGCCTTAAGCTTGAAAAAATCGCTTATGCAGAAAAGCTTAAAAACGTGGCGTATGAACTGCGTATTTTAGAGGATACTGCGGCGCAACACATAGCCCCATCAACGCAACTCACAAAGCTGACGGACGAGTTGCAAAAAGTGAATGCCAAGCTTTGGGACATTGAGGATGACATCCGTATTTGCGAGCGCAGCGGGTCGTTCGACGATGCATTCGTTGACCTTGCCAGAGCCGTCTACGTCACGAACGATGAACGCGCGCGCCCAAAGCGCGAGATCAACGTCCACCTCGACTCAGAAATTATTGAAGAAAAATCTTACGCCACACTGAGCAAAAGCGCATGAAGCCTTCAAAACACCTCCGTGAAGGGAAACGCCATTTTGCAGCAGCAGAGGCGGCCATCAACGCCGCCTTGAAGGATCGCAATGACCGCTCGCGTGCAGCACTTAATCGTCAACTGCACGAAATCCGCTGACTACAGCTACACGTCACAAGCGGGCCAAGACGCGGTCATCGATAGGTTGTTTGGTGGCAAGCCTGGAACATTCATTGATGTGGGTGGTTTTGATGGCGTCACCGGATCAAATACGCTTTTTCTAGAGGTTTTTAGGGGCTGGACCGGCGCATTGGTAGAGCCTGTTCCACGCAATTTGCAAAAGGCCAAAACAGTGCGCCGCTGCCCATGCCTTGGGTTTGCAGTCAGCAACAATGATGGCGCGGCCAGCTTTATAGAAGTGCAGCAGGGCTATACCCAAATGAGTGGTCTCGCCGAGAGTTACGATACCAATATGCTGGCTAAAGTTCGCGCTGACCAGCGGCACAAAGAAGAAGTGATTGAGGTCGAAACGCGGCGGCTTTCCACACTTCTTCTGGATCTAGATATCCCACACCCCGACTTCATCAGCCTTGATATTGAAGGAGGCGAGGTCCAGTGCTTGCAAGATTTTCCGTTTGCGGAGCACCGCGTCAAAAGCTGGAGTATTGAGAACAACACCAGCGGCCCCGAAATTCCTGCGATCATGCGGGCCAACGGCTATGAACTTATTGAATTTTGCGGCCCCGATGATCTGTTCGTGCATCGTAATTTCGGTAAAATCTAGCGCCGCAACGTCGCTCAAAACCCGTAGAAAAAGCCCGCGTTATTTTGCAACACAATCCGTGCCGCGATCAAACCGATGAACGCCACCAACGGAGCAAGATCAAGCGCGCCCATGTCCGGCAGAAAACGGCGTATCGGCGTGTAAATCGGCTCAAGCAAACGGTTCAGCCCGTACCAGATTTGCGCAACAATCGGCTGCCCCATATTCAACACTTGGAAGTTCAAAAGCCACGACATCAAGATGTGCGCAATCATAACAAACCAAATCACATCAAGGATCAGCATCAGAATTTCGTAAAGCGATTGCATGGGTAGCGGCCCCTTTGTTTCTCTTGTTTGTGCATAGGTAAGCGCGCTTCAGCTCAAGAACAACTGCTTTCCGTGACGTTAGACGCTGAAATTACCCTGTGACGCGCAGGTAAAGATACCTATCTAGGGAATGAAAGGTCGTCACCCATGTATCCCATCATTCGTGTTATCAAAGAACTTGTCGGCCATCGAAACGCCGCACCGATTCCGGTGACTGGCACACACACCAGCACACACCGCTGTTGGCCACAGGACATCGATTACTACTTTGAGATGAACAACGGCCGCATCCTGACGCTGCTTGATCTCAACCGCACAGTGCTGGCAAAGCGCACGGGCTTGCTTAAAGTTCTGCGCGCAAACAACTGGGGCTTGACCATGGCCGGAGTGTCCGTGCGCTATCGCCGCCGCATCAGGCCGTTTGAAAAGTTCGAAACCAAAGGCCGCGCGCTGTGCTGGGATGACCGGTTCATCTATCTTGAGCAAGTCATGATTAAAGCGAATGGCGAAACCGCCAATCAGGCGCTCTATCGGTCTGCAGTGACAGGCCCCAACGGGATTGTGCCACCCGCTTTGGTTTTGCAGCAGCTTGGACAGGACACGACTACATCCCCAACGCCACCAGAATGGGTGCAAAACTGGATCGATGCAGACGGAACCCGCCCTTGGCCACCAGAAATTGTGTCTGAGCTCTGAAAACCAAGGGTTGCCAAACGCCCCCCGTCCCGCGTCTTATTCTTTGTGATACATCAGCGGAATGGGCGGGCCTATGGCAAACACCGAATTGAAAAAACGCGTTTGGGGCTGGATGGCTTTCGATTGGGCCGCGCAGCCCTTCTACACCCTTGGGTGGACCTTCATTTTTGCACCGTATTTTGCAGTGGTCGCCACGCAATACTTCATCGGAACGGGACTTGATGAAGCAACCGCTGATGCGCAATCCCAAGCGCTTTGGTCTTGGGGGCAAACTGCCACAGGCCTACTAATTGCCATCACCGCACCGTTCATTGGCGCCTACGCCGACAGCTCTGGCCGCCGCATACCCTATGTGGTCGGGTTTTCAATTTTGTTCGTGCTCTCCGCGTGCTTCATGTGGGTTTTGCAACCTGACGGTACGGGGCTTTATTTGGCTCTGGCAATGTTTTGTGTGGCGTTCGTTGCCGCAGAATTTGCGCTTATTTTCACCAATGCATTGCTGCCAAGTCTTGGGCCAAGCGACGAAGTTGGCAAGATCAGTGGCGCAGGGTTGGCTATTGGCTATGCCGGTGGTGTGGTCTCGCTTGTGATCATACTGCTCTTTTTTGCCGAAGGCGATACAGGCAAAACATTCATTGGCCTTGATCCGATCTTGGGTCTTGATGCTGATGCCCGCGAAGGCACCAGATCCGTTGGGCCGTTCACAGCCCTTTGGTTTGCGCTGTTCATGATACCCTTCTTTTTGTGGGTTCGCGAGGACACGTCCCAGCATCAGAAAACTTCCGTTTCTACCGCCTTGAGTGAACTGCGCTTGTCTTTTGGGGCAATCGTGAAAAGGCGTAGTCTTGCATGCTATCTCGGCTCGTCCATGTTCTACCGCGACGCGCTTAACGGCCTTTACAGCTTTGGTGGCGTCTACGCGGCATTGGTGCTCGACTGGTCCATCACAATGATCGGCGTGTTTGGCATCACAGGCGCATTAGCCGCGACATTGTTCACCTATGTGGGCGGTGTGTGCGACAAACGATTTGGTCCAAAACCCGTCATCATCTTTTGTATTTTCGCGCTCGTTTCAGTCTGCATCAGCTTGGTTGCTATGTCCCGCGAGATGTTCTTCGGAGTGCCCCTGCCCCAAGGCAGCGCAGTTCCCGACATCGTCATGTATATCTGCGGCGCGGTTATTGGTGGCGCGGGCGGTGCGCTGCAAGGGGCAAGTCGATCGCTGATGGTGCGCCACGCCGACCCAGAGCGCCCGACCGAGGCCTTCGGCTTTTTCGCCCTGTCCGGCAAAGCAACAGCATTTCTGGCCCCTGCATTGATCGGCATCACAACGACGATTACCAACTCTCCGCGTCTGGGCATCGCGCCTGTCGTGGGGTTGTTCCTTCTGGGGCTTATCTTGCTAAGGTGGGTCAATCCGAAAGGGGAAGTGTATGAGACGAGTACTTAGCGCAATTGCAGCAACAACATTTTTAGCTACCTGCGGGGCAAGTTCAGACCGTGATATTTCAGGCGCACAAACAAAGCGGCCAACCCTGACACAGGCCGAGCGCACCACACTTGCCAAAGTGCAATTCGGAGCCGCGAAAACGCCAGCAGCCACGACACCACAAGCGATCGGCGGATACGCAAAAGGCTGTTTAGCAGGTGCCGAGGCATTGACCGAGACAGGGCCAACATGGCAAGCAATGCGCCTGTCGCGCGGTCGAAACTGGGCGCATCCCAACACTATTGATTATGTTCAGAAGCTATCACGCTTTGCAGCTACCCAACCTGGTTGGGAGGGTCTTTACATCGGCGATATGGCGCAGCCCCGTGGTGGCCCAATGCTGACGGGGCATCGCAGTCACCAAACGGGACTTGGCATTGATGTCTGGATGCTTCCGCCCCAGCGGTTGAACCTCACAGCCTCCGAGCGGGAAAATATATCGTCAATCTCTACACGGCGCGCGCGAGGCGCCTATACCAACGACAACTGGACGCCTGCGCATATGAACATCCTGCGGGCTGCGGCAAAAGATAGCCGCACTGCGCGGATTTTTGTCTTTCCAGGTGCAAAAGTTGCCATGTGTGATGCTGAAACCGGTGACAAATCGTGGCTCAATAAAATTCGGCCTTGGTCGGGTCACCACTATCATTTTCACGTCCGCTTAAACTGTCCCAAAGGCGATACCGCGTGCGTTAGTCAGCCGGCACCGCCTAAGGGCGACGGTTGCGATGACGCGCGCAAATGGGTCCGCGACATCCTTGATCCGCCACCCCCTGATCCCAACGCACCGCCACCGCAGAAACGACGCGAATTAACGCTGAACGATCTGCCCGCGCAATGCACCGCGGTCCTACGCGCGGACTAGCCAACATTTAGGTTTTTCTTGCAAGGTTTGCACAACGCGCCTAAACGCAGCGTGTCCATCGTGCACGCGCTTGGGCCGAGTCTCCGCAACCTTGTAAAACGGATCTACATTATGCAACGTTCTTACCTGCCAGGCATTCTGGCTATGGCCGCTGTCGTGGTCGCTTCAAACATTCTTGTACAATTTCTTCTCGGCGATTGGCTAACTTGGGGTGCATTCACCTACCCTATCGCCTTCCTTGTCACCGACCTGATGAACCGCCTTTATGGCCCAAGCGCTGCGCGCCGCGTAGTGTTTTCAGGCTTTGTCGTTGGCGTCATTTGCTCACTGGTCGGCACGCAAGTAATGCTTGAATTCGGCCCTGCCGTAACCCTACGCATCGCGCTTGGATCAGGTACAGCTTTCCTGGTCGCACAATTGCTTGATGTCGCAATCTTTGATCGCCTGCGCAACGGCACTTGGTGGCGAGCCCCGCTGGCATCGACTGTGATTGGATCATCCATTGATACGGCGCTGTTCTTCACCATCGCATTTTCGGCAAGCCTGTCGTTCATCGAGCCTGCCAACGATGTATCATGGGCTGGCGATGTTTTGCCCATCTTGGGCGTCGGTGGACCTGCGCCGCTTTGGGTCTCGCTGGCCGTAGCTGACTGGATGGTGAAACTATCACTTGCCTTGATCGCACTTATCCCGTTTCGGCTGCTTGTCGCTAGCTTGGGCAAAGGGCCGCAAAAAACTGTTTGAGATTTTCGATAGCTGTGCAAACATTCAGGTATCGGAAACAAAACGGAAGGAGGTGATCCAGTGATCAGAGAAGCATTGGAGACAGGTAACGGGACAATTCGGGAGGCACGCCTCTAACGGCAGACCTTAGGGCGATAGCCCCGAAGTGGGACCAGCGCGACGCTGGTATCTAACCTACCCACCTCCTTGATCTCGAAAGGGCCGCTCACCAATTGGGCGGCCCTTTTTACTTTTACAACAAGACCCGAACTGGCCGCGTTTATCATGATGATTAGCAACAAAATCACCCTGCAGTATTGGGAGTTGACCGAGAGCTTTACGCGCTCGTCCGGACCGGGCGGGCAGAATGTGAACAAAGTTGCAACGGCGGTTGAGTTGCGTTTTGAGGCGGCCCGTTCGCCCAATCTTGCGCCACCTGTTAAAGCACGGCTAAAGCGGCTCGCGGGTCAAAAGTGGACGACCGAAGGCGCTATCGTTATCCGCGCAGAAGAAACCAGATCACAGGCGCGCAACCGCGAGATTGCCCGTGAACGCCTACGTGATCTGATCCGAAAAGCGCTTGAAACACCAAAAAAGCGCGTTGCAACAAAACCCACTTGGGGCAGTCAAAAACGTAGGCTTGCCGCCAAAAAGAACCGTGGCGAGGTGAAGTCTTTGCGCGGTAAAGTCAGTACTGATGATTAAACTTCGACGCTCTGTGCGACTTGCTCACCTACGTTGAACACACGCTTATAGCGCGCAATTTCATCCACCGGGCCCATCGCCTTGTTGGGATTATCAGACAGCTTCACGGTGGGCTGCCCATTGGCCTCAACCGCTTTGCAAACCATCGAGAATGGCGCAAGCCGGTCACCGTCAGTCAGGCCTCGGAAGTCGTTGGTCAAAAGCGTACCCCACCCGAACGAGACGCGACAGCGCCCGTCAAACTGTTTGGCCAGTTGCACGATTTTATCTTCGTTCAAACCATCACTAAAGATGATCAGCTTCTTGGTTGGGTCCTCGCCACGCTCTTTCCACCACGCAATCGCAGTCTCGGCGGCCGTGGCGGGATCACCGCTGTCGACGCGAATACCCGTCCACCCCGCAAGCCAATCAGGAGCACGGTCAAGGAACCCTTGCGTGCCGTATGTGTCAGGCAGGATCACACGTAAATTACCTTCGTGCTCGTCATGCCAATCCGACAAAACCTGATAAGGCGCTTGGGCCAATTCTTCATCCGTTTGAGCAAGCGCAGAATAAACCATCGGCAATTCATGCGCGTTAGTCCCAATCGCCTCAAGGTCCCGGTTCTTGGCGATCAAGCAGTTGGATGTTCCCAGAAACGAATTGCCCAACCCTTCGGTCATCGCCTGTACACACCAGTCCTGCCACAAAAATGAGTGGCGGCGGCGCGTACCAAAATCAGCAATCATCAGGTTGTCTACTGTGCGCAATTTTTCAATTTTGCCCCACAGCTTAGTCATGGCGCGGGCATAAAGGACCTGTAATTCAAAGCGACCCATCTCGCCCAAAACCGCGCGCCCGCGAAGCTCCATCAAAACAGACAGCGCCGGGATTTCCCACAACATGACCTCTGGCCATGACCCCTCAAAGGTCAATTCATACTGATCGCCGATACGCTCAAGATGGTATTCCGGCAGCGTGAGGGATTCAAACCAGTCCATGAAATCAGGGCGGAACATCTGGCGCTTGCCATAAAAAGTATTGCCGCGCATCCATGTGCTTTCACCGCGCGTCAAAGACAGACTACGAATATGGTCAAGCTGCTCGCGCAAC